>JASFRI010000430.1:0-3018 GCA_050115015.1 Acidobacteriota bacterium | reverse complement strand
CGGCACGCCCGGCCGGGGCGCCGCCCGCCTCACGAGCGCTGCGACCCGGCGCGACGACGCGTCCCGGCCGGTGGCATCGCGGCCGGCACGTCCCCGATCCGCCGCGCCGGGTCATCGGCGCCCGCGCGGCGCCGCCGGACGGTGCGCCCGGCCATGACCATGTGCCCCAGGAAGAGCGTCAGGTACGCGCCGGCGGTGATCACGTGGGTCCAGACGAGGACAGGGCGCCAGCCCTCCGCGGTGACCACCTGCAGCAGGTATCCCGACGCCACCATCGGCAGGAGGAGCCCGGCCATCCCGGCGCCGCCATACCGTCCGCGGCGGCGCAGAGGGTTGCGGAGGCGGCCGAGCACGTGTTCCTCGAGCATCATCCCGATGGCCAGGAGCCAGAGCGGGGCGGCCAGCACGTGCAGGTCCAGCGCGTACGGCTGCCAGGGGTGGTTCACCACCGTGAAGGGATCGTCGGAAGGTTCCAGGAGGTACTTCATCCACAGGAAGGACACGCCGCTGGCCGCCAGCAGCCAGGTCGCCACGTGATGCAGGATCCGGTGCGGAAGGGACAGCATTCCGGGCCGGTGCGGGACTCCCCGGTAGCTCATGGCGGATCTCCTCCCATGCCCCCGCCGCCCCCGTCCGCGCTCTCCAGCAGGACACGGTGAGCCGCGAGAATCCGACGGACCGCGGCGGTGACCGCCCGGCTGGAAAGGGTCGCGCCGGTCACGCCGCGGATGCCCCGGTCGAGCGACAGCTCCGGGTCGAGCTCTCGCCCCTGAAACTGCTCGAACCAGCGCGGTCGCGGGAGGTAATCGGGGGGTTCGTCGAAGGAGAGCACGTCGATCCGCAGGACCCGGTCGTCGGGACCGACCACCACCATGATGGTCTCCGGCAGGGTCCGGACCCGGTGGGCGTCGAAGTAGGCCGTCCCGACGAGAGCCCCCTCCCGCGTGGCGCGGTACTGCACCACCATCCTGGTATCCATCGCGGTCCCCCCGAGTTCCTCGATGCGTCGCACCTGATCCGGGTCCAGGAACGCCACGATCCGTTCCACCGCACAGCCGGGGAACGCAACCTCGAGCGCCTCCTCCTGGGTCAGCAGCACTCCGCCCCGCACCGCGGGCAGCGAACCGGCAAGCAGGAGCGCCGACAGGACGGTTCTAGAACAGGTAGCCCAGCGCAACATTGAGACGGTCCAGTCCGGTGTTCGCGGCGTTGTCGTAGTCCTGCCAGTCCACCTTCAGGATGACCTGGGGGATCGGCTGGTATGCCACCCCGTAGGTGAGCAGCCGGACGTCGTTCGCCGGATTCGCGGCGTAGCCCGACGGGACCTCCTTCTGGGTGTCGTATTCCTCCCAGCGGACATAGGGGATGACCTTCTGGTCCGTGGTGAGGGGGGCGAGGACGTCGTAGCCCGCCTGCAGGTACCAGCCCTCGAGCCGGGACCCGACGGAGTCGGCGCCGGTGAACCCGTTGAGCTGGTTGATCGCCGCGGCGTCGCCGATCTTCATCTGGGTCCATAGGCCGCGGAGCTGCAACCCCCGCCATCGCCATTCCGCGTGCAGGTCCACGAGGGTCACCCTGGCCTGCAGGGTCTCGCCGTCGACGACGGCCCCCTGCCCCGAGTCCCCCACCTGACCGGAGCCGCCCACGAGGAGCCCCGGGAGGATCGTCCAGTCGATCCGGCCGGTCACCGCCCAGTCCTCCGCCAGGGCCTTGGACCCGCCCTGGCGTCCCTCGCGGATCCCCTCGTCCGCGGTGAACCCCGCGGCGTCCAGGCCCGCCTGGAGGTAGACCCGGTAGGAGACGGGACCCGCATCGCCGAAGATCCCGGCCCCGTTCTCCCGCCAGGTGGTCGGGATGATCCGCGTCTCCACGTCGGGACGCCTCGCCCCCAGGAAGATGGGCGGTTCGTGCAGCTCGTTGATGAACCCGACCGGCGTCAACAGCATGCCGGCCCGCACGTTGATGGCGTCGCGGAACAGGAAGTCCAGGTACGCGAACTCCACGGACACCGCCCCGTTTCCCTCGGTGCTCCCGTGCTCGAACTCGATCTCCGAGTTGAACAGGATGCGGTCGTTGAACTTGTAGCCGAAGTAGAAGACCGCCCTGAGGAAATCGATCTGGTCCTTCCGGTCGGCGGCGCTGCCGTCGTCCCTCCCGGAGGGGAAGTTCTCGTAGAGCATCTCGCCGTAGCCGCCGATGGAGACACCGCGCTCGATCCCGTAGACCTTGGAGGCCGCAGGACCGAGCCCCCAGGCGGAGCCCTCCGCCGGACGGTAGGCCGCCCGGCCCAGCCGGCGCCTCTCGAGCTCCTGGGTGAGCACCTCGATCTGGGCCTCGAGGTCGGCGATCCGCGAGACGTCCCCGGAGTCGGATTCCTCCCGCAGCCGGTCGATCTCCTCCTGGAGCCGGCGGACGAGCGCCTCCAGCGCCTCCAGCCGCTGCTCCATCGCCGCCGGCTCCTGTCCTCCCGGCTCCGGGGCATCGGCGGCGGGCGCCGCCCCCCCGAGCCCGATCGCGACGACGGCGGCCGTCACCGCCACGTTCTGCCGTATCCCGTTCATTCGATTCCCCCTGGCGCGGCCACCTCGTCCACGAGGTCCCGCCTGGCGACGACGAGCGATGAGAAGCGACGGTTCGCCCGGAGACGGAGGCGCGCACCGCCCTCCCGGTCCGCCGCGGGCTCGAGAAACCCGACCCCGACCCCCCTCCCGGATGCCCAGGCCAGGCCGCGGTCCGGCCCCATCACGAACAGGGCGGTGGCCAGCGCATCCGCCTCGGCCGCGGAACGCGCCACGACGGTGACGCTCCCCGCCCGGGGCACCGGAATGCCGGTCCGGGGATCCAGGATGTGGCCGACTCGCCGGCCGTCGACGAGGAGACCGCGCTCCGACTGGGAGCTGGTGGCCGCGGACAGGTCGCGGAGCCCCAGGACCAGGACGGTCCGCGCGCGATCTTCCGGGTCGGCGACGGCGATCCGCCAGGAGTCCTCGCCCGGAGGGGCCCTCAGGGCGAGGACCT
>JASFRI010000429.1:0-3068 GCA_050115015.1 Acidobacteriota bacterium | reverse complement strand
TGCGGGCACCGGTCCCGGACCGGGACGCCCGGGCCTGGATCGACGCGACGCTGCGCCTGGCGGGAAAGGGGACCGGGGCCGCCACGGAGGCGGTCGGGACCCGCGACGATCTCGTCCGGGAGCTGGTCCGCCGGCTGGACTGGGCGGACCGCGCCGAGCTGCTGGTGGCCCCCGAGGACCTGGATTACCTCCTCGACTTCCCGGACGCGGGCCGCATCGGGCGCCGCCACCGACGGGACTGGGCGCTGCTGCTGAAGGACGGCTTGGTGGCGCCGTTCCCCGACGGGACCCTGCGCCCGGCGGACCCGGTCCGGCGGGAGGGGCTCGCCGCCGCCCTGGCGGCGCTGCTCCGGCACTACGACGCCGAGGGGCTGACCCGCGGGAGCATCCGTGGCGTGGTGGGGGACGCCCTGCGGATCGAGGTGGGGGACGAGGAGCACGTCGTGGTGCTCCCCGCGGACGCCCGGCTGGTCAAGGAGCTGCGCGGGGCCGCGTACCCGGTGGGGGAGATGACGGTGCTGGCGGGGGACCGGATGTGGTTCCTCTCGCACCGGGACGGCGAGGGGGCCGAGGTGATCGACTTCGCGGAGGTGCACCCCAGCGCGCGCTCCGCGTCGGACGACCGCTTCACGAACGTCTACGAGTGGGAGGTGCGCCTGGAGCGCGACGAAGTCGCCGGACGCCTCGCCGGCTCGGTGCGCGGCATCGGCGAGCTGCGCGACCTGCGCCCCCTGGAGCGCGGGGCCTCCGGCCGGGTCACGGTGCTGGAGGTGGAGGGAGACGCCGGGTCCCAGACGATCCGGGGCTTCCCGATCCGCACCGCGCTGGGGCTCCGGGACACCTCCTTCACCGTCGACCGTCAGGTCGGGGCGGACGGCCTGGTGGCGGCCTTCCTGTTCAGCGGCAAGGGATGGGGCCACGGCGTCGGGATGTGCCAGGTCGGGGCCTACGGCATGGCGCTGCGGGGGGCCGATTACGAGGAGATCCTCCACCATTACTACACCGGCATCGATCTGCGGCGGGTCTATCCGGCGGCGCGCTGACTCCGTGCGGGCCGCCACCTCGCCCGGATGCTCCACGGACGCCATGCCCCGGAAGGGCCGCGGCTCGCCCGGCTGGCGTTGGACCTCCTCGACCGGGCGGTGGTCCGCCCTGCCCGACGATCCGCGTCCCCTTCCGACGGCCGTCCCGTCGTGGAGGAGCGGGACCTCCAGGAGAACCGTCTCCCATGAGGAAGTGGGTCCGCCCGTACCTGGCGTTCGTGAATCATCCGGGCTAGACTCCACCCCGGAGCCCCGCCGCCCCCTGCCGGTGGGGCGCACCCCGCGGCGGCCGCCGGCGGCGAGGCTCCCGGAGAGAGCATGAGCCAGCCCATCTTCCGGGGGCAGCTCCGCCCCCTGGCCCTTCCCGACATCCTGCGCCACCTGCGCGGGGCGGTGCGCCAGGGCACCCTCGTCCTCACCCGGGGCAATGACCAGTGCCTGCTCCACCTGGACGGGCCGTTCCTGCTGGACGCCACCGGCCCGGACCCCGCCCTGCGCCTCTTGCACCGGCTGCGGGAGGAGGGGCTGCTGGACGAGGCCGCCCTGGAGCAGGTGCGAGAGCGGACCCGGGAGGAGGGCCGGGCGGGGCCGGCCCTGATCGAGATGGAGATCCTGGAGCCCGCCGTGTTGTTCGAGTGGACGACGACGCTGGTGATGGAGACGGCCACGCGGCCCTTCGCCTGGGAGCGCGGCGAGTACCTGCTGATCGAGGACCAGGAGCCGGAGCGCGGCCGGTTCCGGCAGCGCCTGCGGAGCGTCGACGTGGCCGCCGAGGGGCTGCGGCGCATCCGGGACCGGTCACTCTTCCGGGACTGCATCCCCTCCGGGGAGCTGGTCATCGACCCTCTGGGACCCGACTACGAGCACGACGCCGAGGAGCGCTCGGCGCTCCTGCCGCACGAGAGCTACGTGTTCGACCTGCTGGACGGCCGGCGCACGGTGGCGGAGGTGGCCGAACTGTCGGAGCTGGGGGCGTTCGAGACCTGCCGTACGCTGCACCTGCTGCTGGCCACCGGTCACGCCCGCATGAACCTGGCGCAGGCTCCGGCGGCGGGGCGGACCGACGTCCGCGGGCTGCGCGGCGTGCTGCGGACCTACAACGACATGCTGACCTGTCTGCACCAGCACCTGGTCCGCGAGGTCGGGCCGATCGCGGTGCAGATCGTCGAGAAGTGCCTGCGCGAGGTCCGCGCCATCAACCCCGTCCTGCTCGAGGGGGCCACGCTGCGGCCCGACGGCGCGCTGACGGAGATGGCGGTGGAGGGCAACCTGCGCCGGATGGCCCCGGAGCGCCGGGAGCGCTGCCTGGTGGAGGGGCTGAACGAGCTGCTCTACAACGTCCTGCTCGCGGTGAAGCGCACCCTGGGCGGGGATCAGGAGGCGGAGGCGGTGCGGCTCCTCCGCCGGCTGGGACCGCGGGAGCGGCGGCTTGGAGCATGAGGCGGAGTGGCGCGCCCTGCGGGGGCTGGCCCTGGTGGGGGCGGCGCTGCTCCTGTTCCTGCTGTTCCGGATGCTGTTCTGAGGGAAGGGCATGAGCCATCTGCTGCGAGGTCTCGGACTGCTGATCGTGCTGGGTGGCGTCGTGCTGCTCCTCGTGTCGGAGAAGGGCTCCCCGCCGCTGCCGGTCCCGCCGGTCAGCCTGATCGGCATCGGGGTCCTCGTCCTCGCCGGCGGCATCGTCCTCTCGCTGGTGGAGAAGGCCGGGCGGGCGGTGTCCCGCCGGCGCTGCGTCCGCTGCAACGCGCCGGTGCAGCCCGGCGAGGTCTACTGCAGCACCCACTTCCGCGAGGCGATCGACCGCATCCGCGACTCGGAGAAGTCCTGAGCCCGTCCGACCCCACCGGTCCCCCGACGATCGTGGTGATCCTGGGCCCCACGGCGGCCGGAAAGAGCGACCTCGCCGCGGCCCTGGCGCTGGCGATGGACGGCGAGGTCGTCGGCGCCGACTCGATGCAGGTCTACTGCGGCCTGGACGCCGGCACGGCGAAGCCCGACGCCGCGACCCGGGCCCGCGTCCCCCATCAT
>JASFRI010000428.1:0-3085 GCA_050115015.1 Acidobacteriota bacterium | reverse complement strand
GAGTCCTTGACCGTCGAGTCGGCCCCACCGACCCTCCTCGTGCGGCTCGAGGTCGAGGGCTCGCCAGCCCCGGAGATGGAGATCCTCCTGGCACCGCCCGAGGCCCTCCGGGAGACCGGCTTCGAGATCGAGGCCGGCGACCGTGTCCGCGCGCGGGTCTTCCTGGCCGAGAGCGGTCCCCTCGAGACCCACAAGATCCGCAACCTGTCGCGCGGGACGATGCTCCTGCTCCGGACCCTGCACCGTGTCCCCCTGTGGACCGGCGACGGGCACTGGCAGGGCGGACCCTCGCGCTCGCCCGGGGCCGGTCACGGCGCCCGCCGCGGGCACGGCGGAGGCTGATCAGGGCACCGGGTGGTTCCGGTGCATCTCCGCGTGGCCGTTCGCGATGAACTGGTTGACGACCTCGGCATGGGCCTGGATGAGCTCCGCCACCTCCGGATCGTCGGAGACCTCCCGGACGCGGATTCCCTTCTCGGTAGGCTCCGACTCGATCCGGATGCGATCGGCGTTCCGGAAGATCTCCGCGAAGAGCGGATCACGGGCGTGGATGGGACGTCCTTCCTGGATCCGATCGTACATGGCGGCCACGTGCTTCCGGATGCCTTCGGCAACCTCCGGATCGTCGGATTCGGTCAGGGTCTCGACGCCCTTCTCGATCGCCTTCACCTCCCGCCGGATCTTGTCCCGGTGGTCGAGCAGGAAGAAGAACCCCTGGTGATCCTCGTCGTTCATCATTCCCGCGGATGCGGGTCCGTTCCCGCCGTGCCCACCGCACCCCTTGCAGCAGCGCGTCGGCTCGGGGGATTCGGCGGCGGCCATCCCGCCGCGGTGACCGCGACCCATGCCGCAGCCGCCTCCGCAGGACATGCCGGGGCAGGCGGGCGCCGCGGGGGCGGGCTCGACCGTCGCCGGGTCGGGCGCGGCGGTCTCCTCCGCTCCGCCGAGGGCGACGGGGACCATCACGAGCAGGGACAGCAGGCAGAGAGCAGGCAGGATTTTCTGGCGCATCACTCGTTTTCTCCTGGAAACCGGTTTCGTGTCCGCCGGGTCCGTCAGAGGACCTCCTCGGCGGGAGAGAAGTAGAACCGAAGACAGGGGTGGGACGCGCAGTCCTTCCGGAGCGCGACCAGGTCGGTTGCCAGGTCCGCGGCGACCGCGTCGTCCCGGACCCAGGTCTGGAGCATCACCCCGTCCCACGTCAGCGTCCGGGACAGCGGATCCCGGGTCTCGAACAGGTTCCCGGTCACCTCCCCGACCTCCAGGAACCCTTCCAGGTCGTGTGCCCCGAGGACGGACACGACCCTGTCGGTCAGCTCCGGACTGCAGATGATCGTCAGCTGTTTCATCACGAACCCGACGCCGCGGGGGCGGAAACGGGATCCGGCCGACCGTCGCCGCCGGATCCGACCGCCCCGGTATGGCGGGCGACCATGTAGTAGACGAGGGGAACCACGAACAGGGTCAGGACCGTCGAGGCGATGGAGCCGCCCATCAGCGCGATCCCCAGCCCCTCGAAGATCGGGTCGAAGATCATCACGAACGCGCCGACCACGACGGTGCCGGCGGTGAGGAGGATCGGCCGGAAGCGGACGGCCCCGGCCTCGAGCACCGCCCGGGAGAGCGGGTTCCCCTGTTCCAGGCTGAGGTTGACGAAGTCGATGAGGAGGATCGCGTTGCGCACCATGATCCCCGCCAGCGCGATGAAGCCAATCATGGAGGTCGCGGTGAAGAACGCGCCCAGCATCCAGTGGCCGGGCAGGATCCCCACCAGGGACAGGGGGATGGCGATCATCATGACGAGCGGCGCCGTGAACGCCCGGAACCAGCCGAGGATGAGCGCGTAGATCACGACCAGCACGATGGCGAACGCGATCCCCAGGTCCCGGA
Source organism: Acidobacteriota bacterium (assembly GCA_050115015.1). Lineage (GTDB taxonomy): Bacteria > Acidobacteriota > Polarisedimenticolia > CBDVAL01 > CBDVAL01 > JASFRI01. The sequence continues at coordinate 1,195 of JASFRI010000428.1, read as the reverse complement.
ACACCTCGTAGGTGATGTGCCACTCGCCGTCCCACTTCACCGCCGCCACCTCGTCGGATGCCGGCTGGCTGCGATAGTAGGCCCCCACCGTCGTGCCGTCGGTGGGGATCGCCTCCACCCGTCCGGTCATGTCCAGGATGGCGTAGATCGGGCTCTCCTGGGAGCCCGCTACATCCCCGATGACGTACACCACGGGCTGCAGGTTCTTGCGGTGCCGGCTCACCGGTGCCCGTGTGGTCTCCACCCGGACCAGCTCCACCAGCGGGACCATCGCGCCGGTCCGGGACCGCAGCCGGATGTCCAGCAGGTCATCCATCGAGGAGCGCTCCGTGCGAGGGAGGCGGAGCACGATGGGGACCTGATCCGTCTCCCGGTCGGCGTGCAGGGCCCCGGCCTCGCGGCCCGCCAGCGCCAGGCGCAGGGTGCCGGCCACGGTGGCGGCGTCGATGCCGTTGAGCGCGGCCTTCTCCCGGTCCACCCGGACCATCCGCTTCGGCTGGCCGGCCTCCACGAACCAGTCGACGTCGACGACCCCGTCGGTGCTGCGGAAGATCTCGAGCACCTGCTCCGCCACGGCGAGCCGATCCTCCTGCGTCGGTCCGTACACCTCCGCCACCAGGGTGGACAGCACCGGCGGTCCCGGGGGAACCTCGGTGACCTTCACCGCCGCGTCGTAACGACGGGCGATCTCCTGGATACCGGGTCGGATTCGCTTGGCGATGTCGTGGCTCTGATCGTGCCGGTCGCTCTTGTGGATCAGGTTCACCTGGATATCGGCGACCGCGCCCCCCCGGCGCAGGTCGTAGTGCCGCACCAGACCGTTGAAGTTCACCGGGGCGGAGGTCCCCGCGTAGATCTGCAGGTGGGTGACCTCGGGGACCGTGCGCAGGTACTCGGAGATCGCCGTCGCCACCTCCGAGGTCGTCTCCAGGGTGGTGCCCTCCGGCATGTCGATGACGACCTGCATCTCGCTCTTGTTGTCGAAGGGGAGCATCTTCACGGTGACGAGCTTGAGCGGAAACAGGGCGATGCTCAGCAGCAGCAGCACGGCCACGCCGCCCAGGAAGGTCCAGCGGTAGACGGGACGCTCCAGGAGGGGGGTGAGCAGACGGCTGTAGACCCGGAACGTCCGGGTCTCCTCGACGCTGTACTCCTCCTCGTGGGACGCGTCCCGCAGCAGGCGGTAGGCGAACCA
>JASFRI010000427.1:0-3087 GCA_050115015.1 Acidobacteriota bacterium | reverse complement strand
TTCTTGGCCGTGGAGGGCTGTCCGAGCGTTTGTGCAGCGGGGCCCGCGTTCCCCGCCGCGATGACCGGCAGCCAGTCCTGCTGGAGTCCGGAGAGGATGCTGGAGTCCCACGCAGCCTCGTCGAAGGTGACGGAGCTGCCGGCGTAATCGCCCAGGGGGTTGCCCCAGCTATCGCTGTGTATGCGGCACTCCCAGCGCGCGCCGCCGGTGTCGAAGCCGGCCACCCGGACCTCCCGGAGGTCCGTGAGCGCCGGTCCGTCGAAGGGACAGCGCTCGATGCCGGCGTCGTAGGAGGCCGCGTCCTGCATCACCAGCTTGGCCCGGGGTGCGATGCCGTCCCCGAAGTCGTAGCCGCCGTCGGGGTTGACGGTCAGGTCTCCCGCCACGGTCCCTGCGGTGTGTGTGCCATGAAAGGAGCAGGCGTCCCCCTCGTCGGAGCAGGGGGCGCTGGCGGCGATCCGGTAGTGGCAGACGACCTTGTCATCCCAGGTCGGGGACGTGCAGTCGCCCAGGATGCTGCAGTTGCGGAACGGCTCGAAGAAGTCCAGCCGCTGCAATCCCGTGTCGTAGACCGCCACGCACTCGCCGTCCCCCATCAGGCCCCGGGCGTGCAGGGGATAGAAGGCCACGTCGGTGTCCCCCGGCTGGGGCCCGGCCCCCGGGGCGGGCATCTGCCTCCAGGGCACGCCGGTATAGGTGACCGACGAGGTCTGCTGCAGCACGAACGGCGGCGTCCCCCCCTGGACGAACACGCGGTTCCACGAGTTCGTCGGCTCCCCCGCCTCCCATCGCTTGATCGAGAACACCTCGTCTCGCCGCGCCAGCTCGATGAGCGCTCGCGCCACCGAGCCGGGCCGCGAGAATGTGACCCGCAGCACTCCCGTCCCATCCACGGCTGGATCGTGGACGGTCCATGCGGCGCCTTCGATCCCATCGGTGACGGTGCGGACCAGCTGGAGCAGTTCGGCCGCGGTCCGATCCCGCTGTGGATACACCAGGAAGTGCTGAACAGCGTCGTCGCGGCTCTCCCGGGCTTGGACGGTGCGCATCAGCTCCGGGGAGGCCTTCATCCCGGCGCTCCAGGCTCCGACCCAGGTGACGCCGGGGATCCCCAGGAGCGATTCCGATTCCGCCGGGTCGATCGTCACCAGCTGGGAGTAGAAGGACACGGAATCCAGGACCCGCGCGCCCCGCCCCTCCAGGGCGCGCACCTGATCCGGCCCGATGGGCTTCTCGAAGCGCACGAGGAAGTAGGGGTTGCCCGGGGCCTTCCATCCCTGGAGCTCGGCCGCGAAGCTGGGCACCGACTCGAACCCGGGGCGGAACTTCATGCCGTCCAGGACGATGTAGCCGGTGTCGGCGGCGCTCACCGGAGGTGTCGGCGCTGCCGGCGGGGAGGCCTGCGCGGTACCGAGTAGGGTCGCCAGAGCCACCGCCGCCAGGCCGCACCTGCGTGCCGGGCGGGGACCGGAACGAGGGCAACGGGACCTCCGGGGGCTCCCGACGCCACCGGGATTTCCGGAACCCTTCCGTGTAATCCTCCCGGTCCCCGAACACATGGATCCGCACGCCGCCGGCGACAAGTTCATGATCCCCCCCTCGATGCCAGGTCAAATTCTTCATACAGTGCGGCATCTCGGGGGTCAATCGCCGCTCAGCGATTCACGGAACGTCTATCGCAATCGGCCTCGTCGAATGAACGGCAATGGTAAGAAGGCGGGCTCAGTCCGCTTCGAGCTGCTTCAGGGCGCGGGTGTAGAACGGGTTGCCGGGGGACAGCTCCAGCGCCCGCCGGTAGTGGGTCGCGGCCTGCTCCTCGTCGCCCATGCGTCGGTACATCTCGCCGAGGGAGAACTGCACGAAGTCGGCCTCGGGATGGTACTCGGCGTTCTTGAGCTGGACCGTCAGGGCGTCCTCGTGCTTCCCCTGCCGGCCGAGGGCCTCCGCAAACATGTTCAGCGGCCCCTGGCCGAAGTCATAGGCGTACCGTCCGTAGTACTCGTCGTGGAGTTCCGCGTAGCGTGCCAGGGCCGCCTCGATCCCCCCGGCATCATATCGGGCCTGGAGGATGTCCCCGATGGGCTCGGGCCGGGCCAGTCCGTGGTGGCAGGTGGCGCACTTCACCTCGAGAGATGGGTCGTGCTGCAGGTCGACCTTCGCCAGCCGCGCGTTGATCTCCACCACGAGCTTCATCATCTCCCGGGCGATCCCCTTCTCCGGCTTCTCGTCGCTGGCGAAGTCGAACTCCGAGAGCGGCTTTCCCTCTTCCCCGACGTGGCAGAACCAGCACCGCACCCCCAGGGCCCCCGCATAGCTCCGCATGATGCCGGTCAGCTCCCGGGCGTCGATCTCCTTGGGGAGGACCTTCAGGTTCGTGAAGTCTTCCGGCAGCTGTGCGCTCGCCGGCGCCCCACCGAACAGCATCAGCAGGACCGCCACCTTCCAGGTAGGTCTCATGCTCCCTTCCTCCTCCGGCCCATCGGTTCCGGGTTTCTCCGACCGGTCCCCGCTCAGGGGCCAACAACGGAGACCTCCGGGACATTTCCCGGCCTGCCCCCCCGACCACAGGCCTCCGGAATGCCGGAACCGGCCCAGGAGCCGCGTTCCCGTGCGGTGTTGCCATTGCGCCGGAACAGCCCTCCCGCACCTGACGGTCCCTCGCACCAAGGGCAGCCCCGGCCTGGGGTCGCCGACCGTCGTGGCACCGTCTTCGTCCGGTGCCGGTTCGCAGAACTTCGAGGATCTCCGCGGCGGGAGTGGCTGGCGGATAGATGGTCTCTGGTAGAATGCCGCCGGAGTCGGGGACCGCGTCAGCGCCGTCTCACGACACGCTCAGGGAGGATCGCGCGATGAACAACACGAAGAACCGGTGGCTGGCCCTTCTCCTGCTGCTGTCGATGGTCGCCATGGTGCTCCCGGCCCTCGCGGAGGAGGAGCCGGACCCCGACGATGAGTGCCCCGACGCCTGGATCACCACCAAGATCGGCACCAAGCTGACGTTCAAGGGGATGGCCAAGCTCGACGTCTCGACGGAGGAGTGCGTCGTGACGATCCGCGGCTGCGTCAAGACCGAGGACAAGCGCAACG
>JASFRI010000426.1:0-3100 GCA_050115015.1 Acidobacteriota bacterium | reverse complement strand
CTCAACCCTTTCCTTCGGTCCGACCCGCTACCTGGCTATTTCCCGCTGAGGGCTTTTGCGGTGCGTTCGAGGAGGGGGGCGGTGGAGAGGGGGCTGCCGACGGCCCGGCGCATCCAGAGGTCGGGGGTGAGGCTGCCGAGCTTGCAGATGCGCTCGAACTCCGCACCCATGGGACCGTCGAGGTTCTCGAAGTGCTCCTCGATCTGGAAAGCGATGAGGTGGCCCAGCGGGTAGTCGGGGGTGTACATCCCGCCGTCCACCATGTGGGAGTAGATGGCCAGGAGCACGACGTCGCGGACCCCGAAGGTCGGCGCGAAGTAACGGTTCCAGACGTCCCTGGCGAACCCGACCACGGCCTCGCGCAACGCCGCCGGCGTCGCGTCGGGATGCTCGTAGAGCCAGCGCCACGCCGCCATGTCCACCATCGCGACGCCGGCGATCTCCCGGGTCGCCCAGAACGTCTCGAGGGCCTGCAGGTCCTCCGCCCGCGGGTCATCCACCGGTAGCCCGAGCAACTCCAGGTCCCGTGCCTGGAACACGAAGGCCAGCGCCTCCGTGAACGCGGTGTTCGGTACCCCCTGCAGCAGCGTGTGATCGATGGTGGTCAGCGAGAACACCTGCTCCACGTTGTGCCCCATCTCGTGCACCGCGATGTTGTAGCCCTTGTAGTCCATCCCCGACTCGCCGACCCGCGTGCGCAGGTGCGCTTTGTCGTCGCGGCGCGCCGCGCCGAAGGCGTGGCCCGCACCGCGCGACGGCTCCACCACGATGTGGTCGGCGAGGAAGACGGCCTGGTCGGTCGAGAAACCCAGGTCGGTCAGCAAGCGCGGGATGTCCGCAGCGTACGCGTCCGCGGTCGGATAGCGCTCCCGTGTCATCCGGTCGAGCTCCGACTCCTCGTACCTGCCCCGGGGCTTGAAGCCGACGTACCAGATGTCGAACGGCTCCAGCGGCCGCCCGAGCCGCTCCTCGATCAGCTTCCCGGTGCGCTGGCTCAGCGGCGAGGTGAGGACCGACTCGAACAGGGCCGTCACCGTTTCCTCCGGGATCTCCCGGTTCACGTTGAAGCGCCGGTCGATGAACGTGGGATTGTCCGGGCTGTACGGATCCGCCAGGCGGACCGCGTCGAAGGTGGACTTCCAGACGCGGTAACGCTCGTCCGGCTCGCGATCCGGCACCACGTCCGCGACCGCCCCCGGCGGCGGCTCGGCGTCGTGGACCGGCGACACGGCCACGGCGCTGCTGGCCGGCGTCCAGTCCAGGAGGGGGTTGTTCACCACCGCACCGGGGATCTGCTGCGTGACGATCTGCTCCATGATGGTCTGGATCATCCGCTGCCGGGGCAGGCCGTCCGGCGCGGCGTACTGTGCCTTCAGCTCGTCCCGGAGGTTCCAGTGGCTGATCAGCCGCATCCCCTCGGGGAAGAGACGCTCGCCGCCGGGCGTCAGCACATGGTGCATGTAGATGTTGTAGTCGCTGATGTAGGCGTCGGCATTGCTGAATGCGGCGCTGATCCGCTGACTGACCTCCGCGGGGACGCGGGTGGAGAACTGCTGCGCGAGACGGGTCTCCGCCCACTGGCGCCGGGTCCAGTCGTCCCCTTCCTCCAGGCGCTCCTGGAGGGTCGTCAGCGGGAAGTTCAGCAACGCGACGAAGGCGATCTTGTTCGCGAACAGATCCTCGGAGACGTGGGCGCCCGGATCGTACGCCCCGAGGCGTCGGTCGATCGGGAGCATCGGCCCCATCTCCAGGTGCACGCCGCGGCTCAGGTCCCGCTGCATCGACGTGAAGTAGCCGCCGATGCTCTCCATCGCCTCTTCGAACCGCTGGAAGGTCAGGTCGAGCATCTCCCCGCGGGGCACGAACTCCTCGACCACGAAGCCCTGGAACGCCGCCGCGTCGCCGTCCTCCTCCCGCCAGTAGCGCCGCACCTGATCGACGCCACGCACGATCCGGTCCCGCTCCCCTTCCCCGTGCTGCTCCACGAGCTCCCGGACGGCGGCGTCCACCGCGTCGGCCAGCGACAGCTCGGCGCCGGCCGAGGCAGCAACCGTGGATCGGGGCGCGGCGAGCAACAGGATGAACAGGGCGGACACCGTCATGATGGAGTTTCTTGGAAGGACTCGCATGAGGGGGCTCCTCGAGATCAGTGGTGGGATACAGGTCGGCCATCTTATACCCCAGCGGGCGGACGAAGTCGACGGCGCCGGCCCGCATGGGATGACGGTCGTGACGCCGGAAGCGGGAGAATCGCCAGATGGTGAGTGATCCGGGTTAAGATCCCGACGCCGTCGCCGTGGCCTCCCGGCGGCCGGAGGCCGGGCCACTCCAGGATAGGAGACGAACCATGCGATCCCGATCCCCCCTGCTGCTTGTCCTCCTCTGCGCCGCCATCGGCGGCGCACCCGCCGCGGACACACCGACCACCCGCGAGATGAACCTGATCGGGTGGCAGGAGTTCGCCGAGCTCGTGCCCGCGCGAATCGAGACGGTGCTGCTCCCCGTCGGCACCGTCGAGGCCCACGGTGTCCTGCCGAACGGATCCGACAACCTGGCACCGGAGGCCATGGCGAGGGAGATCGCGGGCGGCCTGGACGCCCTGATCGCACCGACCCTGAACTACGGGGTCACCGGCAGCCTCGATGGCTTCCCCGGCACGTTCTCCGTCGAACCGGAGACCTACGAGGCGCTGGTCGGAGAGATCCTCGGCGGGCTGGCACGGTGCGGCTTCCGGAACCTGATCGTCCTGAACGGTCACGGCGGGCCGCAGACCGCGATCCTGCGCCGGGTGGCGGAGGAGGTGGGACGCCGGGAGCAAGTCCGAACCCTGGTGGTCAACTGGTGGACCGTCGCGAGCGACGTCACCCAGGAGGTGTTCGGGGAGGATGGCGGGCACGCGGGCAACAACGAGACGGCCTACATCCAGGCGATCGTCCCGGACCACGTCCACCCCGAGCGCTACTCCCCCGAGATGGCGTCGCCGACCGCCTCCTCGGCGGGCTGGAGCGCCTATCCCTTCCCGAGCTCCATCATCCTGTATCAGCCGGGGCAGGGCTATCCTGACTTCGATCCGGACAGGGCGGCGACCTATTTCCGGCGC
>JASFRI010000425.1:0-3152 GCA_050115015.1 Acidobacteriota bacterium | reverse complement strand
CACGGACTGCTCGTAGTCGGCGACGGCCGCCTCCACCGCGTCCACGGCGTCGGCGTGGGCGTTGTCCATGCGGACGGCCTGGATGCCGGAAACCCCGGCGGCGGCCAGGAGCACGGTTCCCCGCCACGACTCCCCGGCGCCGAGATGGGTGATCCCGGGGGGAAGGAGAACGGACCGGAAGTCCGCCCACGAACGGACCGCGAGGGCGTCCCCGGACAGGTGCTCCAGGCGTCCCCGGGCCCGGGCCAGTCCCAGGCCCTCGGCCCGGAGGCGGTAGCTGCCGGTGGGAAGGTCGCCCAGGGCGAGCGGCGTCTCCCCGGTGAGGGAGACCGCCCCCCGGATCCGAAGATGAACGTCAGCCTGCTCGGATTGGAGTCGGGGCTGGGCCTGGCCCGCTCCCGCGGCGAGACACAGGAACACAGCGGCGATACCAACCCCCCCGGGCCAAGAGCGCATGACGGATCACTTCTCCCTGTTGGCGGCGTCCGGCTTCCGGCGGAACTCGGCGGTGTTGATGTGCAGCTTGCGCAGAAGATCATGCAAGGTGGGACGCGAGACCTCCAGGTCCTGGGCCGCCTTGGAAACGTTGCCGGAAGCCCGCCGGAGGGCGTGGATCGCCGCCTCCCGGTCCGCGTTCTCCCGGATCTCCTTCAGGGAGAGGTTCTCGCGGTCCGTGGTCTCCCCCAGCCCCAGGTCCGAGGCCTGGATGACGCGGCCAGGAGCCAGAAGCACCGTCCGCTGCACGTGGTGTTCCAGCTCGCGGACGTTCCCCGGCCACGGGTAGTACTGGATGGCCTCGCGGGCGGCGCGGCTGAACGTGAGGCGGCCCCGGCCGAACTCCGCGCTGAAGCGCTCAAGGAAGTACTGGGCCAGGTAGACGATGTCCTCCTGCCGTTCCCGGAGCGGGGGCAGCTTGAGGTTCACCACGGACAGCCGGTAGTAGAGGTCCTCGCGGAACCGGCCCGCCTCGACCTCGGCCCTGAGGTCGCGGTTGGTGGCCGCGATGATGCGCACGTCGAGCTGCATGACGTTGCGTCCACCCACGCGCTCGATCTCGTGCTCCTGCAGGAAGCGAAGGAGCTTCACCTGGAGGGCGTGGGGCAGCTCCCCCACCTCGTCCAGGAAGACGGTGCCGCCGTCGGCGAGTTCCAGGCGTCCGGGCCGGGCCACGTGGGCGCTGGTGAACGCGCCCCGCTCGTGGCCGAACAGCTCGCTCTCCAGGAGAGCCTCGGGAATGGAGCCGCAGCTGATGCTCACCATCGGTTTCTCGGCGCGGAGGCTCAGCCGGCGGATTTCCTTGGCCACGAGTTCCTTGCCGGTCCCGCTCTCCCCCAGGACGAGAACGGCGACGTCGGTGGGAGCGACCTTGTTGATCACGTCGAAGACGGCCTGCATCTCCGGGCTCTGGCCCAGAAGCCGGCCCATCTTCCCTTCCCCTTCGTAGTCGTCGCCGGACCGGAGGTTCTCCTGCTCCAGGCGGCGGAGAAACTGGGCGCGCCGCAGGAGGACGCGGAGTTCCTCGAGGTTCAGCGGCTTGCTGAAGAAGTCGAACGCGCCCTGGTCCACCGCGCGCATCGCCGTTTCCTGGGTATCGTTCCCGGTGATGAGAACCACCTTCATGAGGGGATCGAAATCCAGGCACCGCTTGAGCAGGGAGAACCCCGACTCCGGATCGTTGTTTTCCAGGGCAAGGTCCAGGGTGACGAGATCGGGAGCGTTCTTCTGGATGAGGCTCCAGGCCTCCCGGGGCCCGTCCGCGGTCATGACCTCGTATTCCTTCTCGAAGGCGAGCCCCACCTGGCTGAGGATGGAGGCGTCGTCGTCGACGACGAGCAGCCGGGCAGGCGCATCGGTAGTTGCGGATATCATGAAAACGCCTCGCTTTCCACGGGCACCCCGATCATCTTCTCCCTCTCCGCCTTCACCCCGGGAATGCCCTTCAGGATCACCTTGGCCGTGGTTCCCTTGCCGGGTTGGCTCTCGAACCGGATCTCGCCGCCGTGACCCCGGATGATGCTGCGGCACTGGTAGAGGCCGAGTCCCATCCCCTGCCGCTTGGTCGTGGCGAAGGGACGGAACAGGCCGTTACGAAGGAATTCCTCGGAGATCCCGCACCCCGTATCCGTGATGGAGAGCACGACGTACCGGCCGCGCTCCTCGGGATCTCCCTCCCCCTGCGTCCGCACGGTGAGCCGTCCCGCGCCGCTCATGGCCTCGACCGCGTTCGTCACCAGGTTCTCCACCACCCGGCGCAGCATCCCGTCGTCCCCCCGCACCGACTCCCCGGCCGCGAGGTCCATGACGATGTCCAGCTTCTCGTGCCGGTCCAGGTGCATGTCGGCCACCGTCTCCCCGACCAGCCCGTCGAGGTCGAGAACGTCCTCGGCAAGCTGGGGCTTGCCCCGCAGGTCGGAGAGGGTGCGGACCAGGGTCTCCATCTTGCCCGCCACCCGGTTCAGGTCGCGGGCGGCAATGGAACCGATGCCGGGACGGTCCGGATAGGTTTCCAGGTTTTCCGCGATCATCCGCATCGGCGCCAGCTGGTTTTTCACGTCGTGGACGATCATGTTGCTCCAGTTGGCCAGGACCTCCATCTCGCGGGATTCGGCGACCTCCTCCCCCAGGCGCGCCGAGCGGTAGGCGGAGGCGATGTGGGTGCTGATGCTGTCGAGGAGGGTGGCGTCCTCGTGGGTGAACGGATCGTCCTTGTGCTTGCGCTCCAGCCCGATGACCCCCACCACCTCCTGCCCGTCGATCAGGGGGGCGACGATCTCGCTGGCGGTGGCCGCGAGCCACCCGCGGTTCTCGGCGTAGATCGGGATGTACTCGAAGTCATCGGGCTTGTGGTCCAGGATCAGGGACCGCTTCTCGGAAAGGAACGCGTTGTACAGCGGGGTGTCCTCGGGGAGGACGGCGGCCCCGTTGTCGCTCCCCTTCCCCAGAACCGGCCGGATCTCTCGGGTCGCCGGCTCCTTGAGGGAGACGGTGATGGCGTCGGTGAGGAAGACCTCTTCCAGGATGAGGGCGGCCCGGCGCACCACCTCGTCCCGGTGGCGGGCGTCGTTCAGGGCCTGGGTCACGTAGGACCACTGGGTCCGGTAGTCGTACCGGTTCACGTAGAAGTTGCGGTCGATGAACCGCCGTACCCGCCG
>JASFRI010000424.1:0-3307 GCA_050115015.1 Acidobacteriota bacterium | reverse complement strand
CGGTGGCCGTGTTCTCCACGTGGACGATGAGGTCCTTCGTCTCGGGGTCCTCGTCCACCCGGCCCGGGAGCCCGCGGATGTAGCGGACACCCGTCTCCCGGCTCCGCCGGTAGAGGTCCTCGAACCCCTTCCCGAAGGCCCGGATGTCGGTGTAGAAGACCGTGCTGCCGGCATCGGGGTAGTGCTCGGAGATCTGGAGCGTCTCCTTGATGGTGTTCATGCAGCAGATGTTCGAGCAATAGGGGACGCCCCGGGAGCTGCATCGGGAGCCGACGCACTGCACGAAACCGATCCGCGTCGGCCGCTCCCGATCCGAGGGTCGGGCCAGATGTCCGCCCAGCGGGCCGCCGGCGCAGATCAGCCGCTCGAACTCCATGCTCGTGACCACGTTGTCGAATCTCGTGTAGGCGTACTCGTCCGTCCCGCGAGGATCGTAGATCTCCATCCCCGTCGCGAGGACGATACCGCCGACCTCGAGGTCGCGGATCTCGGGCTGCATGTCGAAGTCGATGCACTTCTTGTCGCAGACGTCCAGACAGCGTCCGCAGGCGATCGGCTGGTTCCCGAGACAGGACCCCATGTCCAGGGCGTAGGACGAGGGTACTGCCTGGGGGAAGGGAGAATAGATGGCCTTCCGGGAGGAAAGGCCCTGCTGGTACTCGTCCGGGACGACCACCGGACAGACCTTCTCGCACTCGCCGCAGGACGTGCAGTCCTCGGCGACCACGTAGCGGGGGTTGCGCCGGACCTTCACACGGTAGTTACCGACGAACCCGCTGACTTCCTCGACCTCTGAACCAACCAGCAACTCGATCCGGGGATGTCGACCGACATCCATCATTTTGGGGCCGAGGATTCATATCGAGCAGTCCATCGTCGGGTAGGTCTTGTCCAGTGCCGCCATGATCCCGCCGATGGAATGCTCCTTCTCCACGAGATAGACCTTGTGCCCCCCCGCCGCGAGATCCAGCGATGCCTGGATCCCCGCGACGCCGCCGCCGATCACCAGGGCCGCGTCGGTGACCGGGAAGGACTTCTCCTCCTGGGCCTCCAGCAGCCGGGCGCGGTTGACGCCGCTCCGGACCAGGTCCATGGCCTTCCGGGTCGCCGCGTCCTTGTCGTGCTGGTGGACCCAGCTGCAGTGCTCGCGCAGGTTGGCCATCTCCATGAGGTAGGGGTTCAGTCCCGCCTCCGCCACGCACTGCCGGAAGGTCGGCTCGTGGATCTTCGGCGTGCAGGACGCCACCACGACGCGATTCAGCTTGTGCTCCGCGATGGCACGCTTGATCTCGTTCTGGCCGGGGTCGGCGCACGTGTAACGGTTCCGCACCACCGCCGCCACGTCCGGCAGCTCCTCCGCGAACTTCGCCACGGCGGCCGTGTCCACCGTGCCGGCGATGTTCAGGCCGCAGTCGCAGACGAACACGCCGATTCGTACTTGTTCGCTCATCGCCCTTCTCCCGTCTCCCGCCGGTCGTCGGCGGGTGATTCCTCGTCTGAATGGTGCTGCAGGCTGCGGGCCGCGAGGACGGTGAAGTCCTGGACCTGCAGGTTCTTCTCTCCACCCCGCCTCACCTCGTCGTCCTGAGCGCAGCGGAAGTGGATGAGACATTTCGGACAAGCCGTCACCAGCGTCGCGGCGCCGGTGTCGGCGGCCTCCTCCAGCCGTTGTCGCTGGAGGTCCTTCGAGGCCTGGTCGCAGTGGATGAAGCCGCTGGTGCCGCAGCACTGCGCGTCCCGGCCCGACCGCTTCATCTCCACCACCGTGGCGTCGGGGATCGCGTCGAGCACGTCCCGAGGCGCCTGTGTCACGTCGAGGTGACGTCCCAGGCGACAGGGATCCTGGAACGTCAGGGTCTCCGCCTCGGTGGATCCGAAGGAGAGCTTTCCCGCCTTGACCTGACCGGCCAGGAATTCGGAGATGTGCTCGACGGTGATCCGGAAGCCGGGCACGGTTTCGGGGTAGTCGAGGCGCAGCGTCCGGCAGCACTCCGCGCAGGTCGTGACGATGCGCTTCACCCCGCGCTCGGCGAAGCTCGCCGCATTCCCGCGGGCCAGTGCCTCGAATCCCTCCCGGTCCCCACCCCACAGCAGGTCGTGCCCGCAGCAGCGCTCCTCGGGGACGATGACGGGCCGGATGCCGGCCTCGTTGAGGAGCTTCACGGCGGAGCGGGCGATCTCCAGGGTGTCGACGGCCAGGTCGCGGAAGTAGATGTCGAAGAAGGGGAGGCAACCGACGAACAGCGCGACCTCCCCCGTCTCGGCCACCTCGAGCCCGTCGCCGAGCCACTCGGGCCGCCGATCGGGGTTCCGGTCGCTCGTCATCGAGCGGGCGACCGACTGGAACACCCCGTCATGGGGCGGCTGGCGCCGGGCCTCCGGCGGCATCCGCTCGCGGATCCCCCGCACGAACTTCGTGAACTGCACCCCCTCGGGGCAGCGGGTCTCGCAGGAGGCGCAGGTCAGGCAGCGGCCGACGCCGACGCCGCGACCTGCGAGCTCCTCCTCGATCTCCTGCCCGGCGATGCGCCGCGCGGAGAAGCCGCGGCGCGTGCCGAGAGGGCAGAGGCTGGTGCACTTGCCGCAGCTGACGCAGCGCGCCACCCCGGATGACTGTCGAAGTTCCCTGAGCGTCTCCATCACGCCCCTCCTTCCCTGAACGGAGCGGAACGCGTCAGCCTGCGGACGGGCTCCTCCAGACGATCGTGCGCCCGTCGGTCGGACCAGTCGGTCCGCAGTCGGTCCGGGTCGACCCCCAGCAGGTGGAGCATCTCCCGCACCTGCCGCACCCTCGTGGAGGCGATCTGCGCCCCCAGGTCGAAGCGACATCGGTCGCGCTCGCAGCCGGCGAGGAGCACCCGCTCCACGCCGTCCTGGAGCAGCTCGATCAGGACCCCGGCCTCCACCTGGCCCACGCAGCGCAGCCGCACGACGCGGGCCGGGATGCCCTGCTCTTCCAGCCACGGTTCCAGCGCCCCGACGCGGCGCTGACAGGCTAGGACCACGTATCCCCGGGGTTTCAGCCCCTGTGCGGGCCGCGCCAGCGGCGGAGCCCAGTGCGGCTCGGCGATGGCCTCCGCCGCGGAGGTGGGGCAGACCGCGCTGCACAGACCGCAGCCGCGGCAGAGGCCGTTCTCGATCCGTGCGACGGGTTCCGGCTCCGCGTGCACCTGGATGGCGTCGAAGGGGCAGGCCTGCTCGCAGAGGCCGCAGCCGCGGCAGCGCTCGGCGTGGATCCGGTTGCGCATCGGCTGGAGGTTCACCGGGACGCCGTCCACGTCGACCTCCGTCAAGGTCTCCCGGGCGG
>JASFRI010000423.1:0-3324 GCA_050115015.1 Acidobacteriota bacterium | reverse complement strand
TACGGGACCATAGGCCTCCCTGGCTCCGTTGCGGGCCTCGGAGACCCCGTCGGTGTAGAGCAGGAGCAGATCCCCGGCCCCGAGATCGAGGCGGATCGACTCGAAGGTGGCCTCGCAGAACAGTCCCAGCGGAAGCCCCGTCGCCGGGACCTCCAGCGACCCCTCCGCGCCGGCGATCAGGGGGGCGGGATGGCCCGCGTTGACGACCTCCAGGGTCCCCGACGGGAACAGGCGTCCCGCGACGACGGTGGCGTAGGAGCTCGTGAGGGTGCTCTCGCAGAACAGCCGGTTCGCCCGCTCGACGAGGGCGTGCAGGGGCAGCCCGGTGGGCGCCAGACTGCGGAAGATCGCGTGCAGGCTGGCCATCAGTAACGAGGCGGCGACCCCCTTCCCCGCGACATCCCCCAGCAGGAAGTGGAGCGGCTCTCCGGGGTCCGCTGGCGTCAGGACGTCGCAGTAGTCGCCGCTGACCGTGCCCAGGGGCCGGTAGCGGTAGGCGATCCGCCATCCCGCGGCGCGCAGGTCCGCGGGCGGGAGCAGTCCGTCCTGGATCGATGCGGCCAGCTCCAGGTCCCGCTCCAGCGCCGCGGCCTGCTCCCGCGTCAGGCAGTCGAGGCAGACCCCCGTCAGCGGGTCCGCCAGGAGCCGGTCCGTCTCGATACGCTCGTGGCACCCGCCGCAGGCGCCGAAGGCGCCCCGGTCGATCCGGGCCAGTGCCGCATCCACCTCGCGGAGGAGCCGCCGGACGTCGCGGCGTTCCCGCAGCTCGGGACGGGCGACGAGGCGGCGGCGACGCTCCTCCAGCTGGTGGCGCCAGGGACCTTCGGAGGAGGGAGACGGCAGGGGCTCTTCCGGGTGGGGGGCGGGCTCGGCCATGGCAAGTTCCTTTCTAACTACTATTCTGGTTTATTAGGTTAGATTCTAACCCCGGGCCATCTAACCTGTCAAGGCTTTTTCTGGGTTATAATGCCCCCATGGAAACCGCAGCGGACCAGAGCCCCTTCGAGTTCTCCGGGGGCGCGCTCTGCCTGGATTTCGTGAATACGCTGGGGGACCGACCCCGCTCTGAGGACGAGAGACTCCACGGCTACGACGACCTGCTGCGCTGGGCGGGCGAGGCCGGGGTCCTGGACCGATCGGCGCGGTCGGGCCTGGCGCGGCGGGCCGCCCGGCGGTCCGGCGAGGCCGCCTCGGCCTTCCGCCGGGCGATCGCCCTGCGGGAGAGCCTGTTCGGGGTGTTCGCGGCCCTGGCGGAGGGCCGGGACGCGTCGCGGGCCGAGCTGGAGGCGCTGAACCGCAGGCTCCATCCCCTGCTCTCGCGGCGGAAGCTGGCGGCCGGCGAAGAGACCCTCCGCTGGATCTGGTCGGGACCGGCGACGGCGTGGGACCGGCCGCTGTGGCAGGTGGCCGCCTCCGCGGCCGAACTGCTCACGTCCTGCGAGGTGCCGCAGCTCCGGGAGTGCGCCTCAGAGACCTGCTCCTGGCTGTTCGTGGACCGCAGCCGCTCGCACCGGCGGCGCTGGTGCGACATGAAGACCTGCGGCAATCGCGCGAAGGCCCGCCGGCATTACCGGCGAAGCAAGCGGTCACAGACCGCGGACTGAGGGCCGTCCTTTCCAGCCGACGCGGAAGTGCCCGACGCACCGGGTGTTCCAGCGGCGAGGTGTCGGCCGTCCGCGCTGCGCCAGCAACCAGCCCACGACCATGATGCGTGTCGTCAGGGGATCACGGCCCGGACCGCGTTTCGTCGCAGGCGGCCAGCATCTCGCGGACGTACGTGCGCAGGAGCCGGCCGTTGAACGGCTTGACAAGGACCGGCCCCTGGCCGGACCTCCCGGCGGTCGCCTCGCCGGTCACCAGGAGGACGGGCGTGTCGCGTAGCGTCTCGGAGGCCTGCACGGCCTCGCGCAGGCTGTAGCCGTCCATCCCCGGCATGACGACGTCGGCGATCACCAGGGTGACGGGAGGGCCGGTGGGGGCCCGGAGGATCTCGAGGGCGGCGCCGCCGTCGGCGGCTTCCAGGACATGGGAGGTCACGGGCGCCAGACAGCGGCGGATGTAGGCGCGCATCTCCGCGTCGTCGTCCACCACGAGGATGCGTGCTGGAAAGGCTGTGGACATCCGGTCCTCCGAGAGTGCCGCCGGGACACGATGCCTGAAGGGTACATGCTGCCGCGGCACGATGATGTCCGCGGGGTGCCAGTTCCTTGTCTCTGCGTGCATTCGGCCGGATGATCCACCACCTGCCGGCTCGAAGGGTGGAAATCCGCGGCGTCTGGCGCAGACGCTCCTGGCACGGTCCCGGGCCGGCGGGGAGGTCATGAAGCCACTTCTAGGAGCGCGGCGAGTGCCTCGCCCGCCAGGCGGAGGGACTCTCGCCATGGTGCTCGCGGAACTTGCGCGAGAAGTGGCTGACACTCCGGAATCCCACGGCGTAGCCCACCTCGCCGACGTTCCCCGCCCTCTCCGACAGCAGGCGGGCGGCCTCCTCCAGCCGGACCTTCCAGATCAGCGCCATGGGCGAGGTGCCGGTGAGCTCCTCCACGCGACGGTACAGCGTCCGGCGGCTCTGGCCGACTTCCCGGGCCAGGTCGTCCACCGTCAACTCCTCGTCCTCGATCTTGCCGCGGATGGTGGTCTCCAGCGCGTCCAGGAACGCCCGGTCCTTCTCACCCGGCCCGTCGGACCCGCTGACCGTACCCGCCGGCAGCGGGGCACCGTGCCCGGCGGCGAACCGCTCCCGGAGCCGGCGCCGCTGCCGGATCAGGTTCTCGATGCGCGCCGACAGCTCCCGCGTGCTGAACGGCTTCGTCAGGTAGTCGTCCGCCCCGGTCGCGAGCCCCTCCAGCTTGCTCTCCTCGGACGCCCGCGCCGTCAGCAGGATGACCGGGATGAAATCCAGCTCCGGATCGGTCTTGATGGCATCGCAGAGGGCCATGCCGTCCATGACGGGCATCATGACGTCGGCGACCACCAGATCCGGGAGCACCTCCCGCGCCGAGTCCAGGGCCGCCCGGCCGTCGGCGGCCTCGCGGACCCGGTAGCTCGGGAGCAGGTGCCGGCGCAGGTAGCGCCGTAGGTCGGGATTG
The DNA here is from genome assembly GCA_050115015.1 of Acidobacteriota bacterium. GTDB lineage: Bacteria > Acidobacteriota > Polarisedimenticolia > CBDVAL01 > CBDVAL01 > JASFRI01. The sequence goes on along the minus strand of JASFRI010000423.1, from coordinate 235 downwards.
TCATCGACGATCAGGACCGTGGTCCGGTCCGCATCTTCCTCATCTTGATTGGCGGGCGGTCCGTCGGCTTCGGGCCCCGCCTCATCCACCCGGATCTCGTCGGCCAGCAGGCGCCGGCGGTCCTCCTCCCGTGCCGCCTCCTCCAGCCGGACGGCGACGGGGTCGACCTCCGGCTCCGCCAGCTCCGCCTCCTGCAGATGCTCCGTGCCCAGGCGCAGCCGGACCCGGAAGGTCG
>JASFRI010000422.1:0-3328 GCA_050115015.1 Acidobacteriota bacterium | reverse complement strand
CTGCGGGGAGAAGGGGCTGCATGGCGCGAGCATCCGCGGATCGGGGAGATCGACCTCGCCGGTCGATCCGTGGTGATGCGGTTCGGCTACCTTCCCGAGACGCTGACGACCGGAGAGCTGCTACGCCGGCCGGAGTGGAAACACCTCGGGTCGCTCCTGTTCGAGTTCTCCCGCCTCTGCTCGCAGAACGGAGCGGAGCCGATCGTCGCCTACGCTCCGATGAAGTTCCAGATCTACGCACCGTTGGTGGGTCCCGGATCCGGTGAGCGCTTTCGCGCCGTGGTCCGCGAGCATCTGCCGACGCTGCTCGCCTCCCGGGATGCCGTCGTCCGCCTCGCCCTGGAGGCGGGGATCGAGGTCGTGGAACTCGTCGCGCCCTTCCAGGAACGCGCCTCGCATGGCGGCCTGCTGTATCACCCCTTCGACACGCACTGGAACCTGGAGGGACGCCGGTGCGCCGCCGCGGTCCTCGCCACGCGCCTGTCCTCCTCCGGTGGGAGCGCCTCCCCTCAGAGCCCGTAGCGGCACTCCTCCACGAGGTTCAGGAGGTGGTCGAACACCCGCCGGGCATCGGGACGACGCGGCTGCCCCGGGAGATCGTCCGGCTCCGCCGGGCTCTGGTACTCGATGAACCGCCGCATCACGTCGTGGAAGGCGGCGGGCGCGAGCTTCCCGTGCTGGCCGACGAGCCGGTCGGCGGCGTAGACGACCGCATCGCCGGTGATCCGGTCATAGCGGTTGCGGACCTGCGATCGGCGGGCGATCCCGCTCAGCGTCGCCTCGATGGGCTCCCCCGCCTTCCGCGCTGCACGGCGGACGAGGTCCAGGTAGGCGCGCTGAAAGGCGGAGGCCTGCCGGCGGCGGTGGGGCGCGGGCCGAAGGTCGGTCCGCGAAGCATAGGTGGAGGCGGCGATCCGCAGGAACTCCCGGGCGGGGATCGGCGCGGGTGCCGCCCGGTACCGGCAGGGCAGCTCGCGCAGCAGGTCCCGGGTGCTGAAGATGGCGTTCCAGGTGATGCCGTCGCTCACCCTCCGGGGCCCCCGCGCCGCCCGGGCGCGCTCGAAGTAGGCGTGGACCCGGTCGAACCGGTCCACGGCGTCCGGGTCGGCGGCCAGCAGCCCCTCCACGGCCGCCTCGTCCAGTCCGACGTTGCGGAGCAGCAGGCGGGATCGCGTGTGCCGGAACTCCTCGTCGAAGAGGCCGAGCAACGGATCCCGGTCATAGCTCCGCAGCGGTGACTTGCGGCCCCGGATCAGGAAGTCGCGGATCTGGGCGAAGGCCCGCACGATCCCGCGGGCCTTGCGGCGCTGTTCCGGCAAGGTCGTCGACCACCGGGGGCCGTCATCGAAGCGGTACTCGCGATGGTAGAGGCCGAACTGTCGCACGGACCCGTAGTCGATGATCCCGCCGTCGGCGAGGATGTTGTCCCCGTCCCAGTCCAGCCAGCAGAAGATGTACTCGCGCTCGAAGGTCGCCGCGACCCGGCCGAAGGTGCGGGCGATCGCCTCCGCCAGAGCCCCGTAGCGGGAGGCCGGGTCCTTCGGGACGCTCAGGACGCCGTTGGCCTGCTGGCGGTGCAGGAACAGCTCGGCGATCCCCCGGAGCCGCTCCAGGTTGCCCTGCTTCAGGTGGACCAGGAAGTGGGAGGGCCGCAGGAGGTTGGGGGCGGCGCGCACGTTGATCGCGAAACCATCGGGCCGCCGCAGCACCGCCAGGACCCGCTCCGTGGCGACGCCGTTCCGGTGCAGGCTCTCGCTCATCAGCGCGGCGCCGATCCCCTCTTCCAGCGAAGCGGTGCCGCAGCCGTACGAGGCGGCGTCGTTCCCGGTTTGGTAGAAGCGGCCGGTCTCGGCGGTGGCGGGGCACAGCCGCGTGACGCCCGTCCCGCAGCTCGACACGTCCCAGGTCGCCTCCGGACCGCGGAAGATCCCGTTCCAGACGCTCCGTCCGTCCCCGGAGTTCTTGCCGGTCCGGCCGGGGTGCTGGAGCTGCAGGTAGCGCGTCGCCATGTAGGGGTGCGTCAGGCGGTCCGCCCGGGGGACCCGGAGCCCTCGCTGGCGATCATGCTCGTTGACGATCACCAGCGCGAAGGTGTCGAGGACCGCCTCACGGAGCCCCGCCGTCAGCTCATCGGGATGCGAGGGGAGGAGGAGCCCCATCTCCCGGGCCAGCTCGAAATTGAAGTAGACGACCTCGCAGCCGCGGACCCGGCGGGCGGGGTAGTCGACGTAGCCGCCGGGCACCGCCGCGCGGAAGGGGTGACGGCCGTCGATGCCGCCGAAGGCGGCATAGGGCTCCCCCCTGTCTTCCGGCCTGCGGGACATGGCCCTCCCGGACGGCCCCCCTGTCCGGAACATAGGCACGCGGCGCCCCGCCGCAACATGGCGGGACGCCCCCCGAGGGTGCCTGCCGGGCCGGCGGCTTCCCGGCGCGTCGGTTCCGGACACCGGCGGCGTGGAAGATGCGGCTCAGTGACGGACCGCGATCCCCTGGACCTCGAAGCGGGCGTCGAACAGCAGCGGACCCGACCCGACGAAGGCGCGCGCCGGGAAGTGTTCCTGGAAGTAGGTCCGGTAGACCTCGTTGAACGTCCCGTAGAGCGCCACGTCGGAGCAGAACACTTGCACGGAGACGAGGTCGTCCGGGGTCAGGTCCACGAGCGCGAGCCGATTGCGGATGGTGTCCATGATCCTCCGGACCTCCACCGCAGGATCCTCCGGCACCTTCCGGGTCTCGGGGTCGAGGCCCAGCACGCCGGACAGGTAGACCGTGTCACCCGCCACCACCAGATGCGCGAACGGGAGATCGCCGGAGCGTCCCGGCTCGTCGACATGACGGACCTTCTCCCCCGCCCCCCGGGCCGCAGCAGTCGTCAGCGCGGCGGCGAGCAGCAACGCGGTGATCGTCCCCCTCCTTCCGGTTGCCCGTCCCATGTCTCCTCCTCTCGTGTCCCCCGCCGGACGCCGGCGGCTCCGGAGCGATCATAGCCCGACGGGCGGCTCTCCGGCCCTCCTGCGGCGGCCTGTAGTACCATCGGCCCGTTCCGGAGGCCCGCGTGAACCCGATCTTCCCACCCTGCCCCTCGATCCCCGAGGGACCGCTCCGCGACGCGGTCCGGCGCGCGTATGCCCTGGAGGGAGACTGGACTCCGCTCCCGGGAGAGCGCGACCGGAACTTCCACCTCCATGGCGTGGACGGAGGCGACTACGTCGTGAAGGTGGCCAATCCCGCCGACCCGGCGGCGGTCCTCCACCTGCAGAATGCCGCGATGCGGTGCCTGGCGGAGGCCTGGACCGCGGGCACGGCTCCCAGACCGCTGGAGACCCGC
>JASFRI010000421.1:0-3335 GCA_050115015.1 Acidobacteriota bacterium | reverse complement strand
AGGACGCCTACCGGCGGGCCGTCGAACTCCGGCCGGACTGGGGGGAGCCCCGCGCGCGCCTGATCCGGCTGCTGGACCGCGTCGACCGGCACGCGGACGCCGTCACGGAGGCACGCCGCTTCCTGGAGGCCGTGCCCGCGGATCCCCGGGCGGCCGCGGCCCTGCGCGGCCTGCAGTCCGAGGAGCACCGGCGCCTGCACGCCCCCGGCGGAGGCTGACGCGTCAGGCGTGCGCCGGCTGCGGCCTGCGGTCCGCGGCCCGCAGGCGCTCGATCTGCGCGAGGACGTTGTCCGGCGTCATCGGGAGGCTGGTCATCCGGACGCCGACGGCGTCGTAGACGGCGTTCGCCACCGCCGGCAGGATCGGCAGCAGCGGCCCCTCCCCGCACTCCTTCGCGCCGAAGGGGCCCTCGGGGTCGTTCGACTCCACGAGGATCACCTCCACCTCGGGCATCTGGGTCGGCGTCAGGGTGCGGTAGTCCAGCAGGTTCGGGTTCAGGATGTTCCCCCGCATGTAGGGGAACTCCTCCAGCAGCGCCTGCCCCAGGCCCATGTGGATGCAGCCCTCGATCTGGCCCTCCACGGCGAGCGGGTTGAGCGCCCGGCCGCAGTCGTGGGCGGCCCATACCTTCACGACCCGGGTGAACCCGGTCTCCGGGTCCACCTTCACCCGCGCCACGTAGGCCTGGAAGGAGTACGTGGGGGACAGCCCGGCGGCGGCACCCTTGAAGGAGCCCCCCATGGGCGGCGGCTCGTGGTAGGCGCCGCTGGCGGTCAGGGCGCCGGAGCCGGCGAGGGCCTCGTGGAGCGCCTCCAGGAACGGCACCTTCACCTCGGGCTCCGGGGCGTAGATCGCCACCTCGTCCCGGAACACGAACCCCTCCGCCGGCTTGCCCGTGAGGCGCGAGGCGGCGGCGGCGAGGGTGGCGGCGACCGCCTCGCCCGCCCTGCGGGCGGCGTTGCCGGCCATGAAGGTCACGCGGCTCGAGTAGGAGCCCAGGTCGAAGGGGGCCGTGTCGGTGTTCCTGGCGTACACGTGCACCCGGTCCAGGTTGACGCCGATCGGCTCGGCGACGCACTGGGCCAGCATCGTGTCCGAGCCCTGGCCGATCTCGGCCGCGAGGTTGTGGACGGTCACGCCGCCGTCCATGTCGATCTTCACGTGGACCGTGGAGTGCGGGAAGCGGTTGCGATGGATGCGGTGCGCCGAGCCGGAGATGTAGAAGCCGCAGGCGACGCCGATCCCCTCGCCGTAGGGCATCTTGCCGCGCAGCTCGTCCCAGCGGGAGCGCTCCCGGACGCGCTCCAGGCATTCCCGGGTTCCGTTGGAGGTGATCCGGAACTCGTTCACCGTGGTGGTGTTCGCCGGCATCAGGTTGCGGAGCCGGAACTCGAGGGGGTCGAGCTTGCAGCTCTCGGCGAGCCGGTCCACCAGGGTCTCCATGGCGAAGCGGGAGTTCACCGCGCCGTGGCCGCGCATCGCCCCGCAGGGGGGCTTGTTCGTGTAGACCCGGGTGCCCCGGTAGCGGAAGCGCGGGATGCGGTAGGGACCCACCGACAGCACGCCGTTGTAGTACGTCGTGACGACGCCGAAGGAGCCCCACGCTCCGCCGTCGATCTTGGCGTCGATGTCCAGCGCCGTGATCGTCCCGTCCTCGTCGGTGGCGATCGCCATCTCCGTCCGGGTGGGATGGCGGCCGTGGTTCGTGAGGAACACCTCCTCCCGGTCGAACAGGATCTTCACGGGCCGGCCGCTCGCCCGGCTCAGCAGGGCGCAGATCATCTCGTGCGGGAAGGGGTCCGACTTGCCCCCGAACCCGCCCCCCACCATGGGCCGGATCACGCGCACCCGGTGCATGTCCATCCCCATCACCTCGGCCAGCGCGCGGTGCAGGTAATGGGGCACCTGCTGCGCCGACCACACCGTCAGGCGTCCCTCCGCGGTGTAGTGGGCGATGCAGACGTGAGGCTCGGTGAAGGCATGGGTCACGCCGATGAAATGGAAGCGGTCCGAGGCCACGTGCGCCGCCGAGCCCAGGGCCTCCCCCACATCGCCGAACTCCTGCTGCACCTGCTTGTGGATGTTCGTGCCGTTCTTCCCGTGGGGATGGATCGGATCGTCGGTGGGGCGCAGCGCCTCGTCGATGGTCAGCACCGCCGGCAGGACGTCGTACTCCACCTCGATCCGCCGCAGCGCCTCGAGGGCGATCTCCTCGTCCTCGGCGGCGACCCCGGCGACGCAGTCGCCGATGTACTTCACCTTCTCGACGGCCATCGCCGTCTCGTCCCGGCTGATGGGCAGCACCCCGAACTTGTTCGTGGCGTCCCGCCCGGTCACCACCGCGTGCACCCCGGGCAGGGCCCGGGCGGCCTCCACGTCGATCCGGGCGATGCGCGCGTGCGGGTGCGGGCTGCGGAGGATCTTGCCCACCAGCATGCCCGGGAGCTTGATGTCGTCGGTGTAGGGCCCCTGGCCCGTGACCTTGCGCCACGAGTCCACCATGGGGATGCGCTTGCCGATCAGGTTGTAGCGGGGACCGTCGTCAGCCACGTCCGGCACCTCCCCGGCCCTCCCCGCGGATCTCCGCGGAGGCGGCCCGGATGGCATCGAGGATCTTCACGTATCCGGTGCAGCGGCAGATGTTCCCGGAGATCGCCTGGCGCATCTCCGCCTCGGTGGGATCCGGGTTGCGGGCGAGCAGCGCCTTCGTCGTCATGATGAAGCCCGGCGTGCAGAAACCGCACTGGGAGCCGCCCTGCTCCGCCCACTGCCGCTGGATCGGGTCCAGCTCGGCGCCCCGGGCCACCGACTCGATGGTCTCGACGGCGGCTCCCTCGCACTCCATGACCAGGGTCAGGCAGCTGAGGACCGGACGCCCGTCCAGGAGCACCGTGCAGCAGCCGCAGGTGCCCATGTCGCAGCCGCGCTTCGTGCCCACGAGGTTCAGGTTCTCGCGCAGCACGTCCAGCAGCACGTCGTGCTGCCGGACGGCGACCTCGTGGGTCACGCCGTTGACCTTCAGCTGGATCAGAGTGCGGGGCATCCGAGGTGCGCCTCCCGGTTTCTCCCCCCGTCGGGGCAAACAGTTGCAACACGGTCACTTCCGGGGGTTCCGGGAATTATAGGGGAGGGCTTCCGGCGGGTCAAGGCGACGCCGGTCGGGCGGACCCCCGCGCCGGCTCCCTCACCGGCCGTCCCCGCCGTCCTCCCGCACCCGGGGCGTCGTGCCCCGGTAGCCGCGGATGACCTCCGCCAGCACCGACACGGCGATCTCCTCGGGGGTCTCCGCCGCGATGGGCAGGCCGATGGGGCAGGTCACCCGCCGGTCGAAGTCC
>JASFRI010000420.1:0-3339 GCA_050115015.1 Acidobacteriota bacterium | reverse complement strand
AGGCGCGCAGGGCCCGGACCTCGGGCCCCGGCTCCCCCGGCCTGGCCACGCGGAGGATGCAGGCGGCCCGGGCGATCGCCTCGGACCGGAGGAACCGGAGGTCGTCCCCCGGCTGCGGGGGCGGGATCTCCCCGATGGGGATGCGCACCTCCCAGAACAGCATGTCGGGGGGAGTCGAACCGGGATCCGAGTAGAAGATCACGGTCGGCGGCCCCTTGGGGGGCAACGAGCGCTTGCGAAGGCGGGAGGCCAGGCTCTGCACGACCTCGGGTACCTGGGCGCGGTCCCCGGTGCGCTGGACATACGCCACCACCTCCGACGGGATCGGACGTGTGGAGGGGCCATCATCCCCGCTGACCGGCAGGGCCGTCAGGACCAGCGGCAGGACGCCGATCCACCGCGAGGGCAAGGGTCTCCGCGCGACTCCAGGGGGCGATTCCACGGCGGGATTGTACCATAGGAGTTTCCCCTTGCCCCCGGTGCCGTCTTGCTGTACACTCCACACGCTTCCGGAACCGGATCGCCCCGGATGGGGCGCGCCCGGGCGACCAGCCCGCGGTATCGGAGGCGCTCCCACCCGACGCGGCGGGCCAAGGGTCCGCCAGGCCGGACCGGATCCGAATCCGGTCCCGCGGAACGTCAAGACCCAGGAGGCTGTCTTCGTCCTGCCGGAGCATCCTTTCCGGCGGCAAGTCACCTCCTGCGCGGCAAGGAGGGGTTCCGGCAGGAACCGCCGTGGAGTCGAGGTCGGGTGCGCGGAGCATCGATGCCGGAGGGTCCTGCTGCCCCGCACGTCAGCGCGCAGGCATCACGTTCGTTCGATAGAGAGCGCCGGATCACACCGAACAGGAGACACAGCGCGGGCCGCAAGCGGCTCGAACCCAGCCGTCGCCGTACGGCCGACGGCCCGACCCACGAGCCGGTCCCCCGGGGACCGGGTGCACACGGCTCCCCTCGTGCCGGCATGCTCGCCACACGACCGGAGCCGGGGAGACGACATGGCGAATCGTAGAAGGGGGCCCCGTTCTTCCGGTGCGGCGCAGAACGAGCCGCGGGGCGACGGCAGGCGTCCGCGTTCCCGAGGCGGGGCCGGAGGCCACGAGAACCGCGGGCGGGGCGGCGGCTCCCAGGGAGGAGAGCGGCGCGGCGCCGGGGGCGGGCATCACCGCGAGGGTCAGTCCGGAGGCCAGGGCCAGGGAGGCAGCGCGTCCCCGGAGGGGCGCGGCAGGAACCGGCGGCGTGACGGACGGGGCGGCCGGCCGGCAAGGCGCAACGGTCGCCGGCGCCCCCAGCGCGGCAACGGTGGCCGGGGCGGCGGCGGGAGGCCCGTGCCCGTGCCCGGCAGCGAGCCCCAGGAGGTGCACGGCGTGCTCGAGGTGATGGAGCAGGGGTTCGGATTCCTGCGCCACCAGGAGAACAACTACCTCCCCTCCCCGGACGACATCTACGTGCCCACCGAGATCGTCCGGAGCCTCGACCTCGAGGAAGGGCTGGTCATCGGCGGGATGGCCCAGCCAAGCCGAGGCGGGAACGTCTCCCACACGCTGACGGAGGTGGCGACGGTGAACGGAGGCCCGTCCTCCGCCTCCCGGGAGCGTCTGCCCTTCTCCCGTGTCGTATCCCTCGACCCGGAGGAGCGCATCCGGCTCGAGACCACCCAGAACGAGTTGTCGATGCGTGTACTGGACCTGATCACCCCCATCGGCAAGGGACAGCGGGGGCTGATCGTGGCCCCGCCGAAGACCGGGAAGACCACCCTCCTGAAGAAGATCGCCAACGCGGTGACGACCAACCACCCGGAGATGGATCTGACGGTGCTGCTCGTCGACGAGCGACCGGAGGAGGTCACCGACTTCCGCCGTTCCGTCAAGGGGGAGGTCATCGCCTCCTCCTCGGACGAGATGGCCCGGAATCACGTCTCCGTCGCGGAGATCGTGATCGAGAAGGCCCGGCGCATGGTGGAGTTCGGCAAGGACTCCATCATCCTGCTGGACTCCCTGACGCGCCTCTCCCGGGCCTACAACGTCGAGCAGCGCGGCAGCGGCAAGATCCTGTCGGGCGGGATCGACTCCCGCACCATGGAACGGCCCAAGAAGTTCTTCGGCGCGGCGCGCAACGCGGAGCAGGGCGGCAGCCTCACGATCATCGCCACGGCGCTGATCGACACCGGGAGCCGCATGGACGAGGTGATCTTCCAGGAGTTCAAGGGAACCGGGAACATGGAGCTGCAGCTGGACCGGCGGCTGTTCGATCGCCGCATCTTCCCCTGCGCCGACATCGCCCTGTCCGGAACCCGGAAGGAGGAGAAGCTCTTCGCCCCGGAGGAGCTCGTCAAGGTGCAGAAGCTGCGCCGGGCGCTGAGCGGCATGGATCCCGTGCAGGCGATGGACAAGCTGCTGAAGACCCTGGCGCGGACGGGGTCGAACGAGGAGTTCCTGGCGGCGATCGCCTGACGGCGCGGCGGTTCAGCCCGCCTCCCGGCCCGCGAGGTCCCGCTCCACGTCCTCGGCCCACTGGTTCTGGTAGAGCTGGTCGCAGCGGTGCCCGTCGACCGTCCAGCGCTCCTCCGGGCTCCATCCCTTCCAGTCGACCTCCGCGGCGTAGCGTTCGGCGCCGCGGCTCTCCTCGGAGCGGATGCGCCGCAGGATCCCGGCATCCCCACGCCGCGACGTGATCCCGCCGAGGAGGCCTCCGAGGAGGCCGAGCCACCGCCGCACGATGCCGGTGCGCGGGGAGACGCCGAGGGCCTGGAGGTGCCCCTCGAGCAGGCCGATGAGCCGCGCCTCCACCTGGAGGAACGTGGTCAGCATCTTGCGGAGATGCCGGTGGCGCGCGCGGCGCAGGTAGGCGCGGTACGCGGCCCGCCGGACGTCCTCGCGGTACAGGAGTCGCAGCAGGCGGCGCGCCCGCCGGGAGGGCTCGCCCACGGGCCCCTGCCCGGAAGCGACCTCGCAGACGGTCCCGTCGGAGCAGGACGGCTCCGGAGATCCCACCGCCGGAAGCCGACGCCCTCCGGCGCTCACGGGAGAATGAGCCCCGAGGACTCCCGGCTTTCCCGGGCCGCCAGGTGGTCGCCGTAGAGGGCGCGAAGGAAGGCCAGGAACTCGGCGAAGGACCCCTCGGCGACCTCCGCGTCGAGATGGTCCAGGGTCTCCTGGAGGACCGTCCGCACGCCGTCGCGCTCCACGCGCTCCCGGCCCTGGATGAGGGCGCCCAGCCGCTCGAGGAGGAATTCGCCGAACGGCGGCGCGGTTGCCACCGGGACCTCGATGGGGCTCATGCGCTGCCGCGCGAACTCCAGGCCGTCGCGCGCCTCCCGGCGGCTGACCGACCGCTGCT
>JASFRI010000419.1:0-3351 GCA_050115015.1 Acidobacteriota bacterium | reverse complement strand
AGTAGCTGATCCGAGGGACCTTCCTCGCGTTACCGGGTCGGACCGTGGGAAGTAGCTGATCCGAGGGACCTTCCGCGGAGAAAGGACCCCCCTCGGGCTCTTAGAACGGCCATTTCACCCCCAGAAAGGGCCTTCTAAGCGACTCTCCGTGGTGGAAACGCTCCTTAGACGGCTCATTTGGGGGTCGAAATGGTGCTTCTAACGTGTTTTTCGGGGGGTGCCTTTGACCGAATTCGCCTGAACACCGTTGGTTCCGACGGTCCGACCCGGCGGTTTCGGGCGCTTCATGTATGCTGACATCCGTGCTCACGAACCAGAACCGGATGATCCGGGACAACTTCGACGCCATCGCGCGGCGCTACGACCTGACGAACCGGGTGATCTCGTTCGGGATCGACGTCGGGTGGCGCAAGTTCGCCGTCCGGCAGCTGGGAGACCTTCCGGCGGGTGCGCGCGTGCTGGACCTGGCCTGCGGGACGTTCGACATGACGCTGGAGCTGCTCCGGCGCCGGCCGGGGACGCGCGTCGTCGGCGTCGACCTTAGCCTCGACATGCTCGCGCACGGGAGGCCGAAGCTGATCCGGACGCTGGGGTCCGACGGGGCGGTGAGGGTGGTGAACGCCCCGGCGGAGCGGCTCCCCTTCGAGGATGGCTCGTTCGACGCCGCCATGATCGCCTTCGGGATCCGCAACGTGCCGGACTTTCCGCGAGGCCTGCGGGAGCTGCTGCGCGTGCTGCGCCCCGGCGGCCGCCTCTGCGTCCTGGAGTTCTCGCAGCCGCCGTCGCGGCTGTTCGCCTCCGTCTACCATCTCTACTTCTTCCACGTCCTGCCGCGCATCGGCGGCGTGATCACGGGACGGCCCGAGGCGTACCGTTACCTCACGAACTCCGTGTCGAAGTTCCCCGATGCCGACGAGTTCCGTGCGGCGATGGAGCGGGCGGGCTTCGCCGAGGTCCGCTACCGTCGTCTGACCGGCGGCATCGTCTGCGTCCACACCGGCGAGCACCCCCCGGACCCATCGGGTAAGACCGTCGGACCGTAGGCGGGAGCGCCCCCCAGCGCGACGCGTACGGCAGTCGCGTTCCCAGAAACCCGGCGCCTCCCGGCGCCATGGCGGGGATTCCCCCCCCCGGAGCCACCGGGGGGAACCAGGGGGGGCTACCGGGTGGCTACCGGGTCGGACCGTCGGAACTCTCTCTCGTGAAAAGAAATCGATGGGGAAAAGGGCCGTGGAAGGGGCTTAGACGCGCCTTTTCGACCCCGAAATGGTGCCTCTAACGGAGGGGACCGAAACTCGCTCTCGCTTAGACGGTCCATTTCGGGGGTGAAATGGGCTCTCTAAGCCTCTCTGGACCCCCCTTTTTCGGCGGAAGATGCGCGAGGACAGGGACTTCCGGCGGTCCGACCCCGACCCCAACCCCGACCCCGAGGCTCCCGAGGCTCAGCGGGCGAGCTTTTCCTTGCGGTGCTTCAGCTCGACGAGGTGATCCCAGGCACGGGCGAGGCGGGCGGAGGACTCGTCGGTCTCCTCGGGGCGGACCTGGCCGAGGGCGGCGATGGCCTGGTTCACCTCGTGGAGGTCCATGCGGGCGTCCTCGCGCAGGTCCTCGACCATCCGGTTGAAGTCCTCGGCGAAGTCCTGGAAGTGGTCGCGCTTGCGGAGGTAGACGCGGGTGTCGAAGTGCCCCTCGGAGATCCGGTTCAGGTGCCGCTGGATCTTGTAGATGGCGCCGGCGGCGCGGTGCGTCTCCACAAGGCCGATGAGGACCAGGATCGCGGCGAAGGCCAGGGCGCCGGCGACGCTGTTCAGCAGCCAGCGAGCCTCCGGCGTCCCCCAGAGGCTGGTGATCGGCCCGGTGGACGGCTGGTAGCTCGCGGCCATCATCAGCCGGTAGACGGTGAAGATGAGCGCCGTCACCGTCGCCACCGACACGATCGTCGGCAGGGCCATCGCACGGAGCTGGAACTCCGGCTTGATCAGCAAGGTCCGCCGGACGCCGATCAGCGGCAGCGCGCGGCGGCCGTCGGCCCGCGGCTCCTCGACGGTCCGGGCCAGGTCCGCCAGGCGGGTTTCGGCAACGTCCTGGGATGGCGTGCTCATCGGGAACCTCCGGTGCGCCGGACAGCCCCCCCAACGGTCCAATGTAGTCTTCCGGCCACCCCGGTCAAGAAGCCGCACCCGAAAACCTATACAGGGCAGAAACTTCCGCCCTCCGCGGGAATCGGCCTCCCGGAGCGCTCTGTTATACTCGCATCGAGGTGCACCTTGCGTCGGTTCCCGACACCCCTGGAAGAGGTCCCGAGCCCGAGTCCCCCACGTCGCTTCCATGACCGGCGGGCGTGCGCTCCATCCACCGCCCGGCTACCCATCCTCCTGCTCCTGGTGGTGCTGCTCCCGGCTCCCGCCCGCGCGCTCGAGGCGCTGGAGGCCCGCACCCGCTCCTTCCGCCTGCTGACCGAGGGCACGAAGGCCTACGAGGCGGGTCGCTATCTCGACGCCATCCAGAAGCTGGAGGAGGTCACGAAGATCTCCCTCAGCTCCTTTCAGGGCTACTACTACCTCGGGCTCGCGTACAACCACGTCCGGCGCTACGAGGACGCCGTCAACGCCCTGGACGTGGCGCTCATCCTGGAGCCACGCCACCTGCAATCGCACGTCGCCCTCGGCGACGCCTACCTGAAGCTGGGCAACCTCCGGGAGGCAGGGGTCGAGTACAACAAGGCGATCGAGCTGCAGGCGACCTACGCCCCGGCCTACGACGGCCTGGCCCGGATGGCCGAGTCCCAGGGGAAGCAGGAGGAGGCGGAGCGCACCTACCGCACCGCCCTCTCGGTGAACCCAGGCTACCCGGAGCCCTACCTGCACCTCGGCGATCTCTACCTGCGCACCGGTCGGGTGGATGAGGCGGTGGACCTGTTCCTCCAGGCGATCCAGGTCCGGCCGGACTTCGCCGACGCCTTCAACCGGCTGGGGACCGCCTACGCGGAGCAGCGCCTGTTCGATGACGCCATGGCCGCCATCGAGAAGGCGGCGGAGCTGATGCCGAACGACGCGGCGCATCCGCTCGCGATGGGGAACGTCCTCTTCGAGCTCGGGCTGCGGGAGCGGGCCGAGGAGGAGTACATGAAGGCGATCAACCTGGACCCGGATCTCCTGGAGACCTATCTGCGCCTCGCGGACCTATACCGCCATGAGCGGCGCTACCAGGAGGCCCTCGAGGTCCTGGAGCAGGGCTCCCTGCGCCCGGTGGACGACGTCCTCACCATGACGAAGATCCAGGAGACCCGGGAGCGCTACGGCGAGGAGCGGGCCCGGCTGCTGGCGCTGGAGTCCCGCGCGAAGGCGGGGG
>JASFRI010000418.1:0-3396 GCA_050115015.1 Acidobacteriota bacterium | reverse complement strand
GGCCCCGTTCGGTTCCCATCCGGACGAGCTCCCCGACGCCCTCGGTATCCAGGGACTCGAATGGATCTCCCGGGAGCACGCCCTTGCCCACGTACTCGCTCAGGAAGACCCCCGCGTCGTCCCGGGAGTATCCAAAGGTCATCTGGGTGAGGTCGTTCGTGCCGAAGGAGAAGAACTCTGCCGCGGCGCCGATGGAGCCGGCCACGAGACACGCACGCGGCACCTCGATCATGGTCCCGACGAGATACGGCACCTCCTGTCCCTTCTCCGACATGACCTGTCGCGCGGTGCGATCGGTGACGTCGCGCATGCGCTGGAACTCCTCCAGCGTGCCCACCAGCGGGATCATCACCTCGGGCTGGACGTCCACGCCGTCGGCCACGAGGTCGCAGGCCGCCTCGAAGATCGCCCGGATCTGGGTCTCGTAGATCTCGGGGTAGGTGATCCCCAGCCGGCACCCCCGGTGCCCCAGCATCGGGTTGAACTCGGAGAGCTGCTCCATCTTCTGTCGCAGGCGCTCGAGGGGCACCTGCATGTCCGCGGCGAGCCGCTCCTGGGCGGGGCGCTCGTGGGGAAGGAACTCGTGCAGCGGTGGGTCCAGGAGCCGGACGGTCACGGGCAACCCCTCCATCGCCCGGAAGATGCCGTCGAAGTCCTCGCGCTGCATCGGGAGCAGCTTCGCCAGGGCCCGTCGCCGCTCCGTCTCGTCCTCGGCCAGGATCATCTCGCGGACGGCCATGATCCGGTCTCCCCCGAAGAACATGTGCTCCGTGCGGCACAGACCGATGCCCTCCGCTCCGAAGGCCCGCGCCACCGCCGCGTCTCCCGGCTGATCCGCATTGGTGCGTACGCCGAGCTTGCGGAAGCGATCCGCCCACTCGAGAAGGCGGGCGAAGCGTTTGTAGGCCGGTGATTCCTCCGGCTCCAGGCTCCGGTCCACGAGGACGCGGATGATCTCGGAGGGCCTCGTCGGGATCTCGCCGAGGAGCACCTCTCCGGTGGTCCCGTCGATGGACAGCCAGTCCCCCTGCTTGACCACGACGTCCCCGGCACGGATCTCCTTGCGGGTGTAATCGATCTCCAGGGCCGAGCAGCCGGCCACGCAGGACTTCCCCATGCCCCGGGCGACCACCGCTGCGTGGCTGGTCATCCCGCCTCGCGCGGTGAGGATGCCCTCGGCCACCTCCATCCCCTGGATGTCCTCCGGCGAGGTCTCCACGCGGACTAGGAGCACCTTCTCGCCCTTGTTGCGGACCATGTCCATGGCCTTCTCGGCGGACAGGACGACCCGGCCGCTGGCGGCGCCCGGGCCGGCGTTCAGCCCCTTCGCCAGGAACCGGCCGTCCTGGATGGCACGCTGCTTCTCCTCCGGATCGAAGGTCGGCGAGAGGAGCTGGACCAGCGACTCGGGCTCGACGCGCCGCACCGCGGTGGCCTCGTCGATCAGCCCCTCGTCGACCATCTCCACGGCGATCCGCACCGCGGCGTGCCCGGTCCGCTTGCCGTTACGGGTCTGCAGGAGGTAGAGGGTACTTCGCTGGATCGTGAACTCGAGGTCCTGCATGTCCCCGTAGTGCGACTCCAGCTTCCGGTAGACGTCCACCAGCTCGCGGTAGGCCTCGGGCATCTTCTCCTCGAGGCTCTCGCCGTCTCCGCCATCCCGGGTCAGGGGCAGAGGCGTGCGGATGCCGGCCACCACATCCTCTCCCTGGGCGTTGAGGAGGTACTCCCCGAAGAACACGCGCTCACCGGTGCCCGGATCCCGCGTGAAGGCAACGCCGGTGGCACAGTCGTCCCCCAGGTTCCCGAACACCATGGCCTGGACGTTGACGGCGGTCCCGCCGAGGTTCGACAGCTTGTAGATCCGTCGGTAGGCGACGGCACGGGGGTTGTCCCAGGAGAGGAACACGGCACGCACCGCTCCCCACAGCTGCTCCCAGGGATCCTGGGGGAAGGACGTCCCGGTGCGGGCCTTGATCAGCTCCACGTAGTCGGAGACCAGTGCCTTCAGGTCGGCGGCCTTCAGCTCGACGTCGGTCTTCACGCCGCAGGCCTTCTTGCGCGCTGCCAGGCGCTCCTCGAAGGGGTCGTCCCCGTCATCCTCCGGCTTCAGCCCCATGACGACGTCGCCGTACATCTGCACGAAGCGCCGGTAGCAGTCCCAGGCGAAACGCTCGTCGCCGGAGCGGCGCGCCAGTCCCTCGACGCTCCGGTCGTTGAGCCCGAGGTTCAGCACCGTGTCCATCATCCCGGGCATGGAGACCGCCGCCCCGGAGCGAACCGACACGAGGAGCGGGTCCTCCGCGTCGCCGTAGCGCTGGCCCAGCCACTTCTCCACCTGCGCGAGCGCGGACCGCACCTGCGTCTCGAGGCCCTCCGGAAGGTCCCCGGTCTCCTGGAACGCATGGCAGGCCTCCGTCGTGATCGTGAAGCCGGGGGGAACGCGGATGCCGAGGTTCGTCATCTCGCACAGGTTCGCCCCCTTGCCACCGAGGAGCTGTCGCATCGAAGCATTGCCGTCGGACTTCCCACCGCCAAAGGTATAGACCCAGCGCGTATCGCTCATGATCCCCGCCATCTCCGCCCGTCCGCGACGGGCTACTATCGTAGGGGCGCGCGCCGTAGCGGCGGGCACGCCCCGGTGACTGTAAGGTCAGCCGCGCTCCGGACCCGACTCCCCCTCCACGACGATCTCGGAGAAGTCCGCGACCCGCCGGAACAGACGCCCGGCGCGTCGGAGCAGCGCCAGCCGGTTGCGCCGCCGTTCGGGCTCCGGGGCCAGCACCAGCACACCCTCCGACCGGCTGGAGCCCAGGAATCCGTCCACCGCCGGTCGCAGGCCGGCGATCTCCCGGAGTGCACTCAGATAATCTCGTCGTTCCAGGCTCCGTTCAAGCCCCGCCTCGACGCGCTCCAGCGCCCGGAAAAGCTCGATCTCCGGGGGTTCCGCCAGCGTCGCCGGGTCCAGCTCGCCCTCCTCCTGCTCCTTGACGAGGTTGCGGATCCGCTTGTAGGCCGCGGCCAGCGAGACGAAGTCCTCCTCGTACCGCGGCTCCTTCCGCAGCGAGGTGAGCGCCCGGAGCCGCACACCGCCATCGTGGAGATCGTCGCGCTGCACCGCCACGACCGCGTTCACGGAATCGTAGCGGTGTCCTACGGACTGCGCCACGTGACGGAACCGCTGGACCAGGAACTCCTGCACCCGGCCCCCCGCGTCCTCCGACTCGCGCACCTCCGCCGGGTAGCCCTCCAGGGCGCTGCCCACCGCCTCCGCGAGGGGCAGGAACCAGGGTTGTTCCATCAGGATGCGGACCACCCCGAGGGCCGCCCGTCGCAGCGCATAGGGATCCCGCGTGCCCGACGGCTCCAGCCCGAGGGCGAAGTACCCCACGAGGG
>JASFRI010000417.1:0-3402 GCA_050115015.1 Acidobacteriota bacterium | reverse complement strand
AGGATGGCGCCGGCGCTACGAGGAGCTGGTCGGGGAGTCGACCGCCGCGCCGGAGCCGGCGCCCGCCCCGCAGGCGACCGCCGCGGCGGCGGCGGCCGAACGCCGGCGCCGGCGGATCGCCGGGCTGGAGCGGTATCTCACGCAGGTGAGGAGGGCGAGAGTTGCTCGATGAGGTGCTGCAGGAGATCGAGGAGCGGGCGCCGGGCTTCCGCGGTGCCGCCGTCGTCGGCATGGATGGCGTACCGCTGGTGAAGCGGAGCGCCCCCGGCGGGCCCGACCTGGAGCTGTGCGCCGCCGAGTACGCCACCCTGCTGCGGAGCGCCTCCGGCCTGAGCTCCCACGAGGAGGCCGGCCCGTTCCTCGGGCTCTCCACGCGCCTCGAGGCCTGGAGCCTGCTCGCCGAGCAGGTGAGCGACGACTACTTCGTCCTGCTGCTCGTCTCCGGCCAGGGTGCGGTGGGCAGGGGACGCTACGAGCTGCGTCGGGCCGCGATCCGGCTTCTCCCGGAGCTTTCCTGATGCCGCATCGGGGTGCGTCGGGCCGCGGGAAGGTGGTAGACTCGAGCCCGGGCCGGTCGGTCCGCTCGAGGAACGAGGGGAATGCCGTGAATGCGAAGGAGTTGAGGGAACTGCTGGACTATCTAGGGTCGAGCAGCTTCACCGAGCTGGAGCTGGAGCAGGAGGGTTTCAAGCTGCGCCTGCGTCGCCAGGGGATGGCCATGGCCCCCGCGGTGACGCTGGCGAAGCAGGATGCGGACCCCGCCGTCCAGGCCCAGGTCGTGCCGATGTCGCCGGTGCCCGCTCCCGCCGCGGCCCCCTCCGACGACGGCATGGAGGCGATCACCTCCCCCATGGTCGGCACCTTCTACCGGGCGCCCAGCCCCAACGCGGACGCGTTCGTCGAGGTCGGTGATACGGTGCAGCCCGGTCAGGTGGTCTGCATCGTGGAGGCCATGAAGCTGATGAACGAGATCGAGGCGGATCGGGCGGGGGAGATCGTCGAGATCCCCGTGGCGAACGGTCAGCCGGTCGAGTTCGGCGAGACCCTGTTCCGCATCCGGCCCCTCTAGCCCGGATGACTCGCGAACGCCAGGTACGGGCGGAGCCATCCTCCTCACGGGAGAGGGAGGCGGTCTTCCTCGGAGGCCCGGTTTCCCACGACGCGACGGTCCGTCTACACCGGCTCGTCGTCGTCGATTCGCCGCGCCGGGAGCGACCATCCCTCGACGGGGTGTTGCCATGACTTCCGACACGGGACGCTGATGTTCCGCAAGGTCCTCATCGCGAACCGCGGCGAGATCGCCCTGCGCATCCTCTGGGCCTGCAAGGACCTGGGGATCCCCACCGTGGCGGTGCATTCCGAGGCGGACGCCGACTCCCTCCACGTCAAGTTCGCCGACGAGGACATCTGCATCGGCCCGCCCCCGAGCACCGAATCCTACCTGAACCTCTCGGCGATCATCGCCGCCGCGGAGATCACCGATGCCGACGCGGTGCATCCGGGATACGGCTTCCTCGCCGAGTCGGCGCACTTCGCCGAGGTCTCGGAAGCCTGCGGCCTCACCTTCATCGGTCCGTCGCCGGAGGTGATCCGGCTGATGGGGGACAAGGCGAAGGCCCGGGAGGCGGTCAAGACCGCCGGGGTGCCCGTGCTGCCCGGGAGCGATGGTCCGGTGGACGGCCCGGACGAGGCGGGGCGGATCGCCGCGGAGATCGGCTATCCCGTGATCATCAAGGCGTCCGCCGGCGGCGGTGGGCGGGGCATGCGGATCGCGCGGAGCGAGGCGGAGCTGGTGCGGATGTTCGAGGTCGCGCGTCACGAGGCCAAGACCGCGTTCGACGTGGCGGACGTCTATCTGGAGCGCTACCTGGACGAGCCCCGCCACGTGGAGATCCAGATCCTGGGGGACGCGGAGGGAGGGCTCGTCCATCTGGGCGAGAGGGAGTGCTCGATCCAGCGGCGACACCAGAAGCTGATCGAGGAGAGCCCCTCCACCGCCCTGGACCCCGCCCTCCGGGATAAGATGGCCCGGGCGGCGCTCGCCGCGGGCAGGGCGGTGGGCTACTCGAGCGCGGGGACCGTCGAGTTCCTGCTGGCCCCGGACGGGCAGTTCTACTTCATCGAGATGAACACGCGCATCCAGGTCGAGCACCCGGTGACGGAGATGGTCACGTCCCGGGACCTGGTGAAGGAGCAGATCCGTGTGGCCGCGGGCCTCCCCCTCAGCTTCCGCCAGGAGGAGATCGTCTTCCAGGGGGCCGCCCTGGAGTGCCGGATCAACGCCGAGGACCCGGAGACCTGTCTGCCCAGCCCCGGGCTGATCCGCAGCTTCCACACCCCCGGCGGTCCCGGCGTGCGCGTGGATACGGCGGCGTTCACGGAGTACCGGGTGCCGCCCTACTACGACTCGCTGGTGGCCAAGCTGATCACCCACGGGCGCACCCGGGAGGAGGCGATCGCCCGCATGCAGCGCTGCCTGGAGATGATGGTGGTCGAGGGCATCCAGACGAACATCCCGCTGCACCGTCGCATCCTCGCCGACCCGGACTTCCGCAAGGGGAAGATCTCCACCGCGTTCCTGGACCGGCTCTCCGCGCCGCCCGGCGTGGCGCAGAACACCGCCGGCTGACCTCCGGGGGCACCGGCCATGGCGTTCCGGCCCCATCGCTTCTATCCCGTGACCGACGACCGCCGTACGGCCTCCCACCGGGACCAGGTGTCCGAGGTCGTGGGCGCCGGGGCCCGGCTGGTCCAGATCCGCGACAAGCGGCTGCCGGACGGCGACCTTCTCGAGGAGCTGGACGCGGGAATGGCCTGCTGCCGCCGGGAACAGGCACTCCTCGTGGTCAACGACCGCGTCGACCTGGCGCTCCTGTCGGGGGCCGGGGGGGTGCACGTGGGGGAGGAGGACCTGCCGGTCTCGGATGCCCGGCGGATCCTCGGGCCAACGGCGGTCGTCGGCGCCTCGAGCCACGACGCTGCCAGCGCGGCCGCCGCCGAGGCACAGGGAGCCGACTACGTGGCCATCGGTCCCGTCTACACCACCGGCACCAAACCCGACGCGGGGAGCGCGGTCGGGCTGGCCGCCGTCCGGGAGGTGCGTGCCGCCGTCCGCATCCCCGTGGTGGCCATCGGCGGGATCACCCTCGAGCGCGCCGCCGAGGTTCTCGACGCGGGGGCCGACTCGGTGGCGGTGATCGGGGACCTCTCGGGGCATCCGACGCCGGGTCTCCGGGCCGCCGCCTTCGCCTCGCGGCTGGACGCCGAGCCGCGAGAGCGCGGTCTCGTGTTCCTGACCGGGTTCATGGGGTCCGGAAAGACGTCGGTGGGGCGCCGGCTCTCGGAGCGGCTGGGGCGCCGGTTCGTGGATTTGGACGGCTGGATCGAGGAGATGGAGGGGGG
>JASFRI010000416.1:0-3413 GCA_050115015.1 Acidobacteriota bacterium | reverse complement strand
TGCCCGCCGCCTCCCTCTGGAAGCGGGAGGTGGTCCGCTTCCTGCGCCAGCGCAACCGCGTGGTGGGCGCGCTCGGGACGCCGCTCCTGTTCTGGCTGCTGCTCGGCTCGGGCTACGGGCGCTCGTTCCAGCCTGCGGGAGTCGCCGTGGAGGGCGGTTACCTGGCCTACTTCTTCCCCGGATCGCTGGTGCTGATCCTGTTCTTCACCGCGATCTACTCCACCATCTCGATCATCGAGGATCGCCGTGAGGGTTTCCTGCAGTCGGTCCTCGTGGCGCCGGTGCCGCGGTCCGCCATCGTGGCGGGGAAGATCCTCGGCGGCACGACGGTGGCGATGATCCACGCGGTGCTGTTCCTCCTGCTGGTCCCGTCCATCGGGATTCGCCCGGGCCTCGTCGCCGTCGCGGCGACGCTGGCGACGCTGACGCTGATCGCCTTCGGCCTGACGGGGCTCGGCTTTCTGATCGCCTGGCGCATGGAGTCGACGCAGGGGTTTCACGCGATCATGAATTTGGTCCTCATGCCGATGTGGATGCTCAGCGGCTCGCTGTTCCCGATCTCCGGCGCCGCGGGCTGGCTCGGCTGGGTGATGCGGCTCAACCCGCTCACGTACGGCGTCGAGGCCGTCCGGACCTCCCTGCACCTGTCCGGGCCTCCCGCCCAGTGGCATCTCGCCTCGACCCTTCTGCTGCCCCTGGCCGTCACGGCGGCGTTCTGCGTGATCACCTTCGCCGCCTCCACCCTGCTCGTGGGGAGGCGGTCCCCGGAGAGCTTCTCGTGAGCCGGCGACGGATCCCGATCCTGCTCGTCCTCTCGGTGGCCCTGCTGCTCTTCGTGGTGGGGTTCGTGTGGTCGCTGCTGTCCGGCGTCTCCTCGAGCCCGACCGGGAGCTCCCCCCTGGAGAGCGGCTCGGGTCCGCTCCCCGAGCTCGGCCCGGTGCCCCCCTTCTCCCTGGTCGATCAGGCGGGGGAGCCGTTCACCCGGGAGGACCTGGCGGGGGCCCCGTGGCTCGCGGACTTCATCTTCACGACCTGCGCCGGCGTGTGCCCGATCATGAGCACCCAGATGGCGCGGCTGCAGCACGAGATCCCCGAGGACTCTCCCCTCCGCCTGGTCTCCGTCAGCGTGGATCCGGGGCACGATACGCCGGAGGTGCTCCGGGAGTACGCCGCCCGCTACGACGCGGACCTGGAGCGGTGGACGTTCCTGACCGGCGACCCGGCCGCGGTCTACCGGCTGTCCATCGACGGGTTCAAGCTCGCCGCCGGCGAGCGGGAGGACTGGGAGCCCGGGGTGGATGACGGCCCGTTCGTCCATTCCACCCGGATGGCGCTGGTGGATGCCGGGGGCATCATCCGGGGCTACTATGACGGCACCGACGCCGCCGAGATGGACCGGCTCCGGACGGACCTCCGCCGCCTGGAGGCGGGATCATGAGCTTCCGGTGGCAGGCCTCCGGGCTGGCGGTATCTTTCTCCGCATGAGGGCACCGGTGTTCCGGATCGCGGTCTGCCTGGCGGCTCTCCTGCTGCTGGCGGCCGCAGAACCCCCGGCGGAGGAGAAGCCCGGCGTGTCCTTCACCTTCGCCCCGTCCCCGGGGACCTACCGGGAGAGCCTGCGGGTGACCCGCGAGTTCCAGCTGGGGGAGGCGGAGCCCATGACCGAGGTGACCTCCATCGAGCGCGTCGTCAACGTCCGGGCGACCGTCGGTGGGTTCACCTTCGACCTCGACCCGGTCGAGGTCGTGAACTCCGTCGGGGACGAGGTGCGGGACAACCCGCTGCTGACCCGGGTCGAGGCCTCGCCGCTGCGGTTCGAGGTGAACTCCAAGGGCCAGGTGCAGGACGTGCACGGGTATCAGGAGGTTACCAGCGAGCTGCGCGCCGAGCTCGGGGAGAGCCGGGCGGAGAAGCTGGGGGCGGCCGTCGACCCGGAGGTCCTGACCCGGCGGGCCATGGACGAATGGCAGGTGCGGATCGGCGACCTCGCCGGCAACCGCTTCGAGATCGGCGAGATCCTGGTGTCCAAGGAGTCCATGGACCTCCCCGGCGGGGGGATCGCGACGGTTCACCTGGCCATGCGGATCGAGGGCACGGAGCCCTGCGGCGGCGTGGAGTGCGCCCGGATCGAGATGGCCTATGCCAGCGACCCCGCGGACCTGGCCGGGTTCGTGGGCGCCACCCCCGACGAGGCCCGCAAGGTCCTCGGAAGCCGCGACCGTACCGGTGCCACGATCACCGGGGAGGGGACGCGCCTCCTGGAGACCGGGACGATGCGGCTCCACGAGGAGGAGATCGTCCGGGTCATGGAGCGTTCCTTCGACGTCCCGGGACAGGGGCTCGTCCCGGCCCACCTGGAGGACCGGCGGCGGACGACCTGGGACTACGGGGCCGTCAAGGAGTGATCCCGCTCCGGGTCTTCCCCTCGATCAACGCGGCGCTGAACGGCATCGCCTCCGTGCTCCTGATCGTCGGCTTCGCGCTGATCCGGGCGCGGAAGATCGGGGCCCACCGGGCCTGCATGCTCACGGCGACGGGGGTCTCGATCCTCTTCCTGGCCTCCTACCTCTACTACCACTTCCACGCCGGGGTCACCCGCTTTCCGGGCAGCGGACTGCTGCGCAACGCGTACCTCGGGGTGCTCTTCTCCCACACGGTGCTGGCGGCGACGGTGCCGTTCCTGGTCGGGATTACGCTCTGGTTCGCCCTCCGGGGCCGGGTGGAGTCCCACCGCCGCGTGGCCCGCTGGGCATTTCCCATCTGGCTCTACGTCTCCCTGACCGGCGTGCTCGTGTACTGGATGCTGTACCACCTGGCCTGAAGAAGTGAACCACGGGGCCCGCGGAGACCCTCCAGGCGTCGGAGCTGACGGGGACCCGGCCGGTCAGGAACCCGCGCCGGCCTCCTCCACCCCCGTTCCGTCCGCCGCCGCCAGCCCGGCGAGCTCTCCGCCGTCGACGCCGCCCTCCTCGGCCCGCTCCAGCGCCTCCCGGGCCTCCTCGGGCCGTCCGGTCTCCCAGGCGGCGATCGCCAGCAGCGCCAGGGACTCCGGGCTGCGCTCTCGGACCCTCGGCACGTAGCGAGTCTTGTATCGCGTGCTCTTCTGGGCCACCACGAGGCTCTTGCTCAGCCGTTCGTAGGCGGCGTCGTACTCGCCGCGACGGATCTCCAGCCGCGAGGCGACCTGGTCGATGAAATCGAGGGCGCTCCACTGTGCGGGACGCTTGTGCCATTCGGCGGGGTCGTACATGCTACGGTCCGCGCCCGGGCCGGTGGGGATCTCGGCCAGGACGTCCTCCACCTCCCAGCGGCCCGTGCGGTCCATGGTGTCCATGGCGCGCTGGAATTCCGCCGCGCCGTCCGCATCCCGTCCCTGATCGAGATAGAGGCTCGCCAGGTGGAGGTGGATCAAC
>JASFRI010000415.1:0-3512 GCA_050115015.1 Acidobacteriota bacterium | reverse complement strand
AGCGGTGCGTCGGGCTCCGTGTCGCAGGAGTTCTACTGGAGCGGCGCCAACGCGATCCGGGGAACGCTGGGGGTCCTCAGCCTCCCGGCCCGGGCGGGGGGCGGCACCGCGCGCGCGTCCATCTATCATCTGTCCGCCGGGGTCTCCCACAACTGGCTCCGCGGGCGCGTGTTTCCGTACGTCGTCGGCACCCTCGGCGTCTACCGGGTCGACGAGGGAAAGCGAGATGCGACGGAGGTCGGGCTGTACGGCGCCGCGGGGATGGAGGTCCGTCTCGGGGAATCGGTGACGTTCCGGCTCGAGATGGGCCTGCACGGGCTGACCGGCCCTCCTCCGGACGCGATCCTGGCGGGGAGCGTCGGCGTCTCGTTCTACTACTAGGAACCCGACCCCGCCGCGGGCACCGGGGAAGAAAGGCCGATGCGACTGTTCCTGTTCGATGTGGACGGCACTCTCGTCGATGTGGGCGGCGCGGGCCGGGCCGCGCTGGAGAGGGCCTTCGGGGAGGTGTTCGCGGTCCCCGATCCCCGTGGCCTGCTGCAGCCGATCCGCTTCGACGGCGGCACCGACCAGGGGATCCTGCGGGTGGCGGTCGAGCGGGCCGGCCTGGAGCCGTCCCGCTTCCGGGAGCGCCGCGGCGAGTTCGACGCCGCCTATCTCCGGCATCTCCGCGACATCCTGGCCGGACCGCCACGTGGCTCCGGGGTCCTGCCCGGCGTCCTCCCCCTCCTCGAATCCCTGCAGGCGCGGGGGGACGCCCTGGCCCTCATGACCGGCAACAGCGAGGCCGGGGCCCGGACGAAGCTGGCTCCCTTCGACCTCAACCGGTTCTTTCCCGTCGGCGCGTTCGGCTCCGACCACGAAGACCGGCGCGCGCTCGCGGATCTGGCACGCCGCCGCGTGGAATCGCGCCGGCGGGTGCGCTTCGAGCCGGTCCGCGTCGTCGTGATCGGCGACTCGGTGATGGACGTCCGGGCGGGCAAGGCGCACGGGTTCCGGACGGTGGCCGTGCTGACCGGCTGGACCTCCCGGGAGGTGCTGGCCGCCGAGAATCCGGACCGCCTGTGCGTTGACCTCCGGGAACTGCCACCGGAACCCTGATCGCGGGGCCGGAACGAATCCGGTCGTCTGCGCGTATTAGCTGTGTGGGGTGGGGGGTCCCGGTGCGGGGGTCACCCCGCGGGCTCCCCCCCGGAATCGCGCCTTGCCTGCCGGCAAGGCCCAGCGAGGAGGATCGAAGCATGAACGTCCCAAGCAAGCGGCCGGGCCTCCGCCGGGGCCCCGGATCGACCGCCCGGTTCCTGCGTATCGTCGCCGTTCTCGGCCTGTTGTTTCCAGCGATGGCCTGGGCGGATACCGCGTTCCTGGGGATCAGCTCCCGGGGTGTCCGCGGTGAGGATGCCCGGGAGCTCGGCCTGGCCTCGGCGGATGGCGCGCTGATCGAGCGGGTCTACGACGGGACCGCCGCGGAGTCCGCCGGGCTGCGCCGCGATGACATCCTCATCGAGTTCGCCGGCGAGACGGTGTTCGACGACGACGACCTGACCCGGCTCATTCGATCGCAACGCCCCGGGGACTCGGTGGAGATGGTCGTCCTGCGGGACGGCGAACGCCTGACCCTGCATGCCGAGCTGGGGTCCCGGGCGGACTACGAGGATGCGGCGCCATCCGGCTGGGCGGCCGCCCTGGAGTCCTTCTTCGGCGGTGGCCGCGATCACCCGCGGCTGGGTGTCCACGTGATGGAGCTCAACGCGCAGCTGGCGGAGTACTTCGAGGTGAGCGACCAGCGCGGCGTGCTGATCACCCAGGTCGTCCGCCGCTCCCCGGCGGAGGAGGCAGGCATCCACGCCGGCGACGTCGTGACCCGTGTGGCCGGGAGCCGCGTCTACGGCACCGGGGACATCAGTGACGCTCTGGAGGGGCGAGCCGGCGAACTGGTGACGGTGTCGCTGGTCCGGAAGGGCCGTCCGATGGAGCTGCAGGTGCAGCTGGAGGACTGACCCCGGACTCAGAGCAGCCCGCGGGTGCGACCGCCGTCGACGGCGATGGTCGTGCCGGTGATGTACGAGGCGCGGTCCGAGGCGAGGAAGACCGCCAGATCGGCGATCTCCTCCGGTCTCCCGATGCGCCGCAGCGGGTTGCGGGCCGCCCACTCGTCGCGCACCGCTTCGGCGCCGCATCCGCGCTCCGCGGCGACCCGGTCGGCAAGCTCCCCCAGCCGCTCGGTGTCCGTGAATCCCGGGCACACCACGTTCACGCGGATGCCGTCGGGGCCCAGCTCGTTGGCCAGGCTCTTGGCCAGGCCGGCGAGGCCGCTGCGGATGCTGTTGGAGAGGATGAGCCCATCCAGGGGCTCCTTGACCGAGGTGGAGGCGATCATCACGATCCTGCCGCCCGTCCCGGAAGCGCGCAGGAACGGCAGCGACTCGTGGCAGAGCCACAGGGCGCTCTGGAAGGTGAGGCGGAAGGCGGCCTCGAACGCCTCCGGCTCCAGGTCCGCAAAACGCCCCGGTGGCGGGCCGCCCGCGTTGGTCACCAGGACATCGATCCCGCCGAGGCTCGTCGCGGCGTCGGTCACGCAGCGGCGCACCTGCTCCCGGTCCGTCAGATCGCCGGGAAAGACGATCGGGGGCGCGCCGGTCTCCTCGCCGATGGCGGTGGCGGCCTCCCGCAGCACGGGCTCCCTCCGCGCCACCATGGCGACACGCGCTCCTTCCCGGGCCAGCCCCTTCGCGACGGCGAGGCCGATGCCGGCGCTGCTGCCGGTGACGAGTGCGCGATGTCCCTCGAGTCCGGTGTCCATTCCGGGCGCTCCTCTCAGATGCGGAGACGCACCCGCGCGTCCACCGCCAGGCTGGGCCGCCGCCGCGGGCAGGCCATGAAGGGGTTGATGTCGATCTGCTCGATCTGCGGGAGGTCGCCCACCAGCTGGCTGAGGCGGAGCAGGCCCTCCACGAGCACCCGGCGGTCCACGGCGCGCTGGCCCCGGGCACCTTCCAGCAGGCTGTGCCCGCGGAGCGAGGCGATCATGCCCTCCGCGTCATGCCGGTGGATGGGGACCAGGCCGAACGTGACGTCCTTGAGGTATTCCACGAAGATGCCGCCGAGGCCGAACATCAGGAGAGGGCCGAACTGCGGATCGTGGAACATCCCCAGGATCACCTCCCGTCCCCCCTGCACCATGGCCTGCACCTGGATGCGCAGGCCGGAGACGCTCCCCACGCTGCGCCGGACGGTCGTGTAGGCCTGCGTGACCTCCTCCTCGGAGCGCAGATCCGTGCGTACGCCACCCACGTCCGACTTGTGCACGAGCTCCGGCGCGACGGCCTTCAGCACGACGGGGAACCCCAGGCTCCGGGCCGCCGCCCGCGCCTCCTCCACGGTGTCCACCAGGCGCGAGGGGGCGAAGGGGATGCCGTAGGCCGAAAGCAGCGCCTCGGCCTCCTCCGGCCTCAGGTTCTCCCGGCCCTCCCGGGCCGCCCGGCGGAGGATCCGCTCCGCCGCCCGCCGGT
>JASFRI010000414.1:0-3546 GCA_050115015.1 Acidobacteriota bacterium | reverse complement strand
GGATCGGCAGGTGACTGCAACGCTGTACCGCGGGCACGATGCTCAGGTCCAGCGTGTTGCGCGCGTGGCCCGCGAAGGTCCGGATGCCGCGCTCGCACAGGAACACGTCCGGGTTCCCCTCGGCCAGCACGTACTCCGCCGAGAGCAGGAGATCCTCCAGGGTGGCGGACATCCCGCGCTTCAGGAAGACCGGTTTGCGGGCGCGCCCCGCGGCCCGCAGGAGCGCGTAGTTCTGCATGTTCCGGGCGCCGATCTGGATGGCGTCGGCGTATTCCTCGACGAGCTTCACGCCGTCGGCGTCCATCGCCTCGGTCACCACCGGGAGGCCGGTCTCGTTCCGGGCCCGGGCCAGGAAGCGCAGCCCCTCCTCGCCCAGGCCCTGGAACGAGTAGGGGGAGCTTCGCGGCTTGAAGGCGCCGCCGCGCAGCAGATGCGCCCCCGCGGAACGCACCTGCCGGGCGATCTCCAGGACCTGGTCCTCCGACTCCACGGCGCAGGGACCGGCGATCACGGTGAAGGTGTCGCTGCCGATCGGCACGCCGCCGACCCGGACGACGCTCCTCCCCTCCCGGGCGTCGCGGTCCGCCAGCGGGTAGGATCGGGTGAGCGGGATCGCCCGGAGGACCCCCGGCAGGAGCTCGAGGCCCTCCGGGATCGGCCGACCCACGCCCCCGGAGACCGCCAGGGTGACCCGGCCCTGCACGGGAACGCGGCCGGCTTCCAGCCCGAGGGCCTCCAGCCGGTCCACCACCGCGCGGATCTGCTCCTCCGTCGCGGTGCGCACCATCACGATCAGCAAGGAGGACCTCCCGGGGAGTCTGCCGCCGCCGGGGTCGCCCGATGCCACGCCCCGACGGGGATCGCGATGATACTGAAGGCCTCCCGGGAACCGCAAGCCGTCCCCCCTCGGTTGGCCCGCCCGCGGGCCGGTGCTATGTTTCGACGCGCATGACCATGCCGATCCGTACGGCGCAAGGCCGGGAGATGGCCGACGACGTTCCCCGCGAGGTTCGCGCGCTCGCGCGCTCCCTGCGGGACGCCGGCGGCCGGGCCCTCGTGGTGGGGGGATGGGTCCGGGACCGCCTGCTGGGGGTGCGGACCAAGGACCTGGACGTCGAGGTGTACGGGCTGTCCCTGGACCGGATCGAGGAGGTGCTCTCCGCCGCCGGTGAGGTGATCGCCGTGGGCCGTGCCTTCGGGGTCCTGCGGGTGAAGGGCCTGGACGTGGACTTCTCGGTCCCGCGCCGCGACTCGCGAGTCGGCCGTGGGCATCGCGGCTTCCGGGTCGTGACCGACCCGGACATGTCCCCCGCCGAGGCGGTCCGGCGCCGCGACCTCACCATCAACGCCCTCCTGCTGGACCCGCTCGACGGCAAGTTGCTGGACCCCGCGGGCGGCCTGAGGGACCTGGAGGCCGGGGAGCTTCGCGCGGTGGATCCCGGGACCTTCCCCGAGGACCCGCTCCGCCCGGTCCGGGTGGCCCAGTTCGCGGCCCGGCTCGGCTACCGGGTCGTCCCCTCCCTCCTCGAGGTATGCCGCCGGATCGACCTCCGGGAGCTGCCCGCCGAGCGGCTCTGGGAGGAGTGGGTGAAGATGCTCCTGCGGGGAACGCGCCCCTCGCTCGGCCTGGCCTTCCTCCAGCAGGCCGAGCTGCTCGACGTCACGCCGGAGCTGGAGGCCCTCGTCGGCGTTCCCCAGGACCCCGTGTGGCATCCGGAGGGGGACGTGTGGGAGCACACCCTCCAGGCGGTGGACAACGCGGCCGGTCTGCGTACCGGCGAACGTGCCGCGGACCTGGCGCTCATGTTCGGCGTGCTCTGCCACGACCTGGGGAAGCCCCCCACGACCCGGTTCCTGGACGGCCGGTGGCGCTCCCACGAGCACGAGGACCGGGGCGTGCCGCTGACCCGGGCGCTGCTGCACCGCCTCGGGGCTCCCGGACGGTTGATCCGTCAGGTGGAGGTCCTCACCCGCTGTCACCTCCGGCCGGGGCAGCTGGTCCGCGGCCGGGCCACCCCCCGGGGCTACCGGCGGCTCGCCCGGGAGGTGGACGGGGCCGGGGTCAGCCTGTCCCTGCTGGAGCGCGTGGCCCGCGCGGACGCCCTGGCCCGCCGCGGACCGGGGGGACCGGAGCTCACCTACCCCGAGGGGGAGGCGTTCCTGCGGGTGGCGGAGGAGCTCCGCGTGCGCGACCGGAGCCCCGCGGACGTGGTGCGGGGGCGCCACCTGATCGCCCGCGGCCTCCGGCCGGGACCGGAGTTCGGGCCCATCCTGGCGCGCTGCCGCGAGGTCCAGGACGCGACCGGCTGGGACGATCCGGACCGCATCCTCGGGGCCGTTCTGACGGATTGACACCCTTTCGACCCCTCTGGTATATTTCCTATCCTTTCAAAGGCTTGGCCAGACCCCACCGGTCCGGCGGCACGTGCATGCCGTTCGGTGGGACAGACATCGGAGGCGCGTAGCTCAGGTGGGAGAGCGCTACCTTGACACGGTAGAGGTCAGCGGTTCAAGTCCGCTCGCGCCTACCAGCCCCCGTGTACCGTCCCGGACGGGACACTAGATCTCCCCCCGGCCCGCCGGCGTTCGCACCCCGGCCCCGCCGGGGGCACGCAGAAACATGAGCACGACCGCGAGCACCGACACGATCCGCGTCACCCTGCCCGACGGCTCCGTCAAGGAGGTCGCGGCCGGCACGACGGTGGAGCAGCTGGCCGAGAGCATCGGTCCGCGCCTGGCCCGCGCCGCCATGGCCGGCAAGGTGGACGGCCGCCTCGTGGACGTCTACTACCCCATGCGCTCCGACTGCCGCCTGGAGATCGTGACCCCGCCTTCGCCGGACGCGCTGGAGGTCTACCGGCACACGACGTCGCACATCCTGGCCAACGCCGTGAAGGAGCTGTGGCCGGACGTGCAGATCGGGGTCGGGCCGGTCATCGAGGACGGGTTCTACTACGACTTCGTGCGGGAGAAGCCGTTCTCCTCCGAGGAGCTCGAGGCGATCGAGGACAAGATGCGCGAGATCATCGCCCGGGACCACCCCGTGCGCCGGGAGGAGACCCCCAAGGACGAGGCCATCGAGTTCTTCGAGGGATGGGGCGACGAGCTCAAGGTGCAGCTGATCCGGGAGAAGGCGGACTCCGACGTCGTCTCCTGCTACCGCCAGGGCGAGTTCGTGGACTTCTGCCGCGGGCCGCACCTTCCCAGCACCGGTGCGGTGAAGGCCTTCAAGCTCACCAGCGTCTCCGGGGCCTACTGGAAGGGGGACCAGGCGAACCAGCAGCTGCAGCGGATCTACGGCACATCGTTCTTTTCCAAGAAGGAGCTCGACGAGTACCTGCGCCTGCAGGAGGAGGCCCGCAAGCGCGACCACCGGCGGCTCGGCAAGGAGCTGGACCTGTTCTCCTTCCACCCCGAGGCCCCCGCCAGCCCGTTCTTCCATCCGAAGGGAGCGACGGTCTACAACCTGCTGACGGATTTCGTGCGCGGGCTCTACCGGGAGTACGGCTACAGCGAGGTCATCACCCCGCAGATCTTCGACTCGGA
>JASFRI010000413.1:0-3579 GCA_050115015.1 Acidobacteriota bacterium | reverse complement strand
AATCCCGGTGGCGGTGGCGCCTGCAGCACGGGGCAGCCGGGGGTCTGCGCGGCGGGGGTCCAGTCCTGCCAGGGAGGCTCGCTGACCTGCGAGCCGACGACATCCCCGTCGGCGGAGGTGTGCGACGGTCTGGACAACGACTGCGACGGTGCCGTGGACGACGGCAACCCCGGGGGCGGGGGCGCGTGCAGCACGGGCCAGCCGGGCGTCTGCGCGTCGGGGACCGAGTCCTGCCAGGGAGGTTCGCTGACCTGCGAGCCGACGACGTCCCCGTCGGCGGAGGTGTGCGACGGTCTGGACAACGACTGCGACGGTGCCGTGGACGACGGCAACCCCGGCGGCGGTGCGACGTGCAACACCGGTCTGCCCGGCATCTGCGCGAACGGCACGACGGTATGCAGCGGCGGTTCCGTGACCTGCCAGCAGGACAAGCTCCCGTCGGCCGAGATCTGTGACGGGCTGGACAACGACTGCGACGGCAGCACGGACGAGGGCGGCGTCTGCGGCTGACCCCGGGAACGGCTTGTGACCGATTCTGGTCGAAGCTGACTTCGGCCCCTGGCCGTGACGACGGGGATCGGCGAGCCGACCGCGATGATCGGAACCACGCCTCAGCGGCGCTGGTGCAGGAGGAACGCCGCCTCCGCGTAGGCCTCCTGGCCCTCGGCGAGGGGGTGCTGGTCCAGCAGCGGGTAGAAGTGGTCCCGGGCGTCGTCGGAATCGTGGCAGTAGTGATCGACCACGGCGTCCAGCGCGTCCTGGACCGGGATGCCTGCCGCCGTCAGGCCCTGGGTCAGGTGCTCCTTCAGGTCCAGCTCGGGCAGCACGAGATGCGTGGGAGCCCCCCGGGGACAGCGGAGCTCCGCGGCGTGGAGCACCGCCTCCTCGGACGGGATCAGCAGGACCTCCAGCGCGACGTCGGGTCGCAGCTCCCGGAACCGCCTTACCAGGTCCAGGAAGAACGCCACCCGCTCGGCGACCGGCGGGTTCGTGCGGTCCGTGAACCGTGGATGGGGTTCGAGCCGGACCGGGACCCCGTCGATCGCCACCGACGTCTTCCTTGTGCGTCCCGTGAGGTGGACCCGGAGCCGGTCGGCGGCGTACGAGACGGCGGAGCACACCGCGCTGTGCTCCCGCATCGCGGTCCAGACGTCCGCCCCCGGTTCGGCGTGGGGGCACGCCGGGACGGGGATGTCGAAGGCCCCCTCGATGGCCCGGCGCCCGGCCTCCGTGATGCACTCCATCGCCGGGGCCGTCGAGTACCCGAAGTCGTTGGCGAGGTAGAGGCCCAGCAGGACCTCCCTCGTGTCCGCCGGAAGCGTGGCCAGGAGCACCCCGTACTGCAGGACCCCGTAGCCGCCGATCCCCTCGTCGTAGACGGGCTCCCCGATCCGGGCGGCCAGCCTGGCCGGCCAGCTGTCCTCGTACTTCACGTTGTATCCCTGGGTGTGGGAGTCGCCGATGGCCAGGATCCGGGTCCCGACGCCGGGCGGATTCCGGAAGCCGTCGGGGTCCACGTCGCGGAGATGGGGGGAGAGCGTGTAGCTCAGCAGCGGGTGCGGACGGAGGTTGCTGTAGCCGTGGATCGGGAACACCGTGAGCTGCCGCAGGAGGATCTCCGCCACGCAGGCGGAGAACAGGCACGAGGCGAGGAACAGCACGGCATTCAGGGTGACCGCCCTGGCTCGTCCGGTCCGCGCCACGTCGGGCCTCCTCCACCGGGGTCGAGGAGGCGGATCCGCCTCCCGGGGGCGGGCCGGTGGCCCCACCACACCTCGTGCGAGAGTCCCGCTGGCGAGGGTTCCCGAGGAACGATACGACGGACCCGGGGGGTGTGCAACCGGAGGCACGAGGCCTCCCGCGCGCGCCGAAGCGGTCGAGCCGCCGTCCCGGAAGCCGGATCCGGCCGTGGCCTCCACCCGCGATCCGGCCGCCGGGTCGCCCGGCCGGGACCGATGAAGCCGCGCGCCTTGGCAGCCATCGGGACCCGGCGGTCGGGGCGTCGGGAAACGAACGCCGCCGTAATGCCGGGCCCGGCGCGAGAGGGCGCTCGCCGTTTGACATCCCGAGTTTCGTGCGTAGATTCTGCACCGTTGCCATGGGGGGGCGCCGCGATAGGAGAGGCGATCCATGGCCTGGATTCGATCGGAGCAGGACCGTGGCCCGGGAACGGGCTACATGCCGGACCCCCCCGTGGATGTGGTGCGCGAGCGCAAGGGAAGCATGACGCAGCCGGCCGCGCATATCGGCAGGACCATCCAGATCAAGGGCGAGGTCCAGGCGGATGAGGACCTCGTCGTCGACGGCAAGGTCGAGGGCCAGATCTTCGTGAAGAAGCACCGCCTGACCCTCGGAGAGTCCGGCAAGGTCCAGGGCGACATCAAGGCCCGCTGGATCGCGCTGTCCGGCGAGGTGAACGGCAACGTCCACGCCGGCGACCGGGTGGAGATCACCTCCAGCGGCCGCGTGAACGGCGACATCAACACCCCCCGGCTCGTGATCACCGAGGGTGCCTGCATCAAGGGCCGCATCACCACCGACCCCATCCAGGGCCAGAAGGACGCCCGGAAGAAGGACCAGGCGGACCGGGGACAGGAGCAGGGCCGCCGGCAGGACCAGGCCGAGCAGGCGGCGGGGGCCGGCTCCGCCGGGTAGATCCGCAGGGCCCCTCCGCGGCATGATTTGATGGGAGCGGGTGCGGGAAGGTCCGGCGTTCGCCTCCCCGTGCGTACGGAGGGATCGCCATGGCCAACGTCCTGATCACCGGATCCAACCGCGGGATCGGCCTCGAGCTCTGCCGGCAGTTCCGGGAGCGCGGCGAGACGGTGCTGGCCGCCTGCCGCCGCAGCTCCCCGGAGCTCGACCGCCTCGACGTGCGGGTGCTTCCTGGAGTCGACGTCGCCGCCGGCGGGTCGGTGGAAGCGCTGGCGGCGGAACTGACGGACACGCACCTGGACGTCCTCGTCCACAATGCCGGGATGATGACCCGGGAGGGGCTCGAGGACCTGGACCTCGATGCCGCCCGCGCCCAGTTCGAGACGAACACCCTGGGCCCGCTCCGGGTGACGCGGGCGCTGCTGCCCAGCCTGGGACGCGGCACGAAGGTGGCCATCGTCACCAGCCTGATGGGCTCGATGGGGGACAACGGCTCCGGCGGTTACTACGGCTACCGGCTGTCGAAGGCCGCGGTCAACATGGTCGGGGTCAACCTCGCGCGAGATCTGGAGCGCCGCGGCATCCTCGTGGTGCTCCTCCATCCGGGGATGGTGGCCACCGACATGACCGGGGACCGCGGCGTTCCCGTGGCGGAGTCCGTCCAGGGCCTGATCGCGCGGATCGACGCCCTGGGGCCCGGCGACAGCGGGACCTTCTGGCACGCCCGGGGCGACCGCCTCCCCTGGTGAGGCGGGCTCTCAGGCCTCCAGCCCGGGGTCCGGCCGCCGTCGCAGAAAGGGGAGCCGGGCGGCGCACTCGGCGCAGGCGCGATCCCCACGCTGGTCGGCCGTCGCCACGTCCGCGGCGAAGCTCATCACGCACCGGGGGTCCGGACAGTGGTCCAGACCCGGAAGGTGCCCCAGC
>JASFRI010000412.1:0-3579 GCA_050115015.1 Acidobacteriota bacterium | reverse complement strand
CGCAGTGAGCCAGGCGATGGCCCGCGCGGCCCGGGATCTGGGGGCGACGATCCGGCTGGGCGAACCCGTGGAGGAGGTTCTCTTCGAGGGCAGGAGGGCTACAGGGGTGCGTACCGCGGCCGGAACGTACCGGAGCGACGCGCTGGTGATCAACGCCGACTTCGCGCACTTCATGACGCGGTTCGTCCCGGACAGGCTGCGCCGCCGGTGGACGGACCGCAAGCTGGCGCGGAAGCGTTACTCCTGCTCGACGTTCATGATGTACCTGGGCCTGGACGGGTCGGAGCCGGACCTCGATCACCACACGATCTACCTTGCCGGTGACTACCGCGGCAACCTCGCGGACATCGAGACCCACCACCGCCTCGGAGATAACCCCTCCGTCTACGTCCACAATCCGTCGGTCACCGACTCCAGCATGGCCCCGCCGGGCATGACGTCGCTCTACGTGCTGGTCCCGGTCACCCACCAGCATCCGAACGTGGACTGGGCGCGCCACACGCGGCGCTTCCGCACCATCACCCTGCGCCAGCTGGAGCGGCTCGGCGTGCGGGACGTCGAGCGCCGCATCCGGTTCGAGAGGATCCTCACCCCCCGGGGATGGGAGGAGGACATGGCGATCTTCCGCGGGGCCACGTTCAACCTGGCCCACTCCCTGGACCAGCTGCTGCACCTGCGCCCCCGGAACCGCTTCGAGGACCTCGACGGGGTCTACCTGGTGGGGGGAGGCACCCACCCCGGCAGCGGGCTCCCGGTGATCTACGAGTCCGCGCGCATCACGTCCCGCCTCGTGGCGGACGACCTCGGTATCGTGCCCCGATGGGCGCCTGCCCCCCCAGAGGGCGTGGAGCTACTCCCGCCGGGCCGGCTTCCCGCGGCCCAGGCCGGATGAAGCCGATGGCGGCCCCGCTGGAATCCCCCGCCGACGTGGCGCCCCCGGCCGACCGCGTTCGCCGGGCGGCCGAGGCCTGGGCGCGTGTTCCGCTGCGACGGCGGCTCGCGGTCGTGCGGTGCTTCCGGGACCTGCTGGCCCGGGAGGCCCTGGCACTGGTCCGCGCGGTGCCCGACGGAAGCCGGCGGGCGGCCTCGGACACCCTGGCGGGGGAGCTGATCCCGCTGGCGGAGGCCTGCCGCTTCCTGGAGCGGGAGGCCGCGGACATCCTCCGACCCCGGCGGCACGGCCGCCGGGGTCGGCCGGCCTGGCTCCCCGGCACCGCCCTGGAGCTCCGCCGCGAGCCGCTGGGCGTCGTGCTGATCCTGGGGGCGGCGAACTACCCGCTCTTCCTGCCAGGGGTGCAGGCCCTGCAGGCCCTCGTCGCCGGGAACGGTGTGCTCCTGAAACCGGGCCGCGGAGGACGGCGGGCCGCGCTGGCCCTGCGCGATCTGCTGTGGCGGGCGGGCCTGGATCCGGAGCTGCTGGAGGTGCTGCCCGAGGAGACCGCGGCCGCGCGCGCGGCCCTCGCCTCGGGAATCGACCGCGTGCTCCTGACCGGCTCCGCCGCCACCGGCCGCGAGGTCCTGCGCGACCTGGCCGACCGACTGGTTCCGGCGACGCTGGAGCTGTCGGGCTGTGACGCCGTGTTCGTGCGCCCGGAGGCGGATGCCGAGCTCGTGGCGGCCAGCCTCTGCTTCGGGGTGGGCTTCAACCACGGCGCCACCTGCATCGCCCCGCGGCGGGTCTTCGTGACCCGCCGACGTGCCGCCGATCTGGAGCTCGCCCTGCGGCGGCAATTCGAGGCAGCCCCGTTCCGGCAGGCGGGCGGCGACGTCGCGGAGAAGATCCGCCGCCTGATACGGGAGGCGGTCGCCGCGGGCGCGCGCCGCGTCCTGCCGCGGCACCCCGACGGCGCCGGTCCCGTGCTGCTGGCCGCGGTGGACCCCGGAATGGCGGTCGCCCGGGCCGACCTGTTCGCCCCGGTGCTGCTGCTCCTGCCGGTAGACGACATGGAGGAGGCGCTGCGGCAGGATGACCGCTGTCCCTACGCTCTGGGCGCCTCGGTGTTCGGCGACGTGGGACCGGCCCGCGCGCTGGCGGCCCGGGTGCAAGCGGGGGTCGTCGTGGTCAACGACGTCATCGTGCCGACCGCCGATCCACGCCTGCCCTTCGGAGGCCGGAGGGAGAGCGGATTCGGGGTGACCCGCGGAGCCGAAGGGCTCCGGGAGATGACGGCCATCAAGGCAGTCGCCGTCCGCTCGCCCCGCAGGAGGCGTCATCTCGACGCACCCCGGGCCGGGGATGGGCCGCTGTTCGAGGCATGGCTACGGGCCGCCCATGCCGTCGGCTGGCTTGACCGGGCCCGGGGATTCCGGGATCTGATCCTGGCGGCGCTCCGCCACGGGAGGTCCCCCATCGGCGAGGAGGAGGTGCAGCGATGAGCAGCGCGGATCGCGTAGGCGTGATCGGATCGGGGCTCGGCGGCCTCGCGGCGGCCTGCACCCTGGCCGCGCGCGGCTACCCGGTCACCGTCTTCGAGCGTAACGACCGGGTCGGCGGAAAGGCCGCGGTGCTCGAGGCGGAGGGTTTCCGCTTCGACATGGGACCCACCATCCTGACCGTGCCCATGGTGCTCCGGCGGATCTTCCAGGAGGCGGGGCGGAGCCTGGAAAGCGAGCTGGACCTGGTCCGGCTCGATCCCCAGTGGCGCTGTTTCTTCGAGGATGGCTCGGTCCTGGACCTGCATGAGGACGTCGAGGCGATGTGCGAGACGGTCCGCGGCTACTCCCCGCATCCCGGGGACGACGACGGGTACCGGCGCTTCGTGGAGATCTCCCGGCGGCTCCAGGAGATCTCGGATCGATTTTTCTTCTGGAAGTCGGTGGGCGGCCTGCGGGACACGCTGGATCTTCGCAGCATGCTCCGCGTCTCGACGCTCGACGACCTGCTGCAGATCCGCATGGGAAGCACCGTCGCCGGCACGATCCGGAGGCGCGTGAAGGACCACCGGGTGGCCCAGATGCTCGACCACTTCACGCAATACGTGGGCTCCTCTCCCTACCAGTCCCCCGCCGTCCTCTGCGGGATCGCCCACATGCAGCTCGAGGGCGGCGTCTACTATCCGCTCGGCGGGACACGGGCGGTACCCGTCGCCCTGGCCCGTCTGGCGGAGCATCTCGGGGTGCGGTTCCGGACGAGCTGCGGCGTCCGTCGGATACTGACCTCCGGCGGCGCCGTCGCCGGCCTGGAGACGGATGCCGGTGAGGTGGTCCCCCTCGCGGCGGTGGTGTCCAACATGGACTCCGTGCGCACCTATCGCGAGCTGGTGGGCGGCCGGGAAGGCAGACGATTCGAGCGGTCGGAGAAGCGGGAGGCCGCCTGCTCCGGCGTGGTCCTCTACCTGGGTCTGAACCGCCGGTACGACCACCTGCTGCACCACAACTTCGTCTTCTCGGAGGATCCCGCCGCCGAGTTCGATGCGATCTACCGCAAGGGGGAGCCCGCCGCGGATCCCTCCGGCTACCTCGCGGCCCCCGCCCGCACGGAGCCCGGGGTGGCGCCGGACGGGGGGGAGGCGCTCTACGTCCTCGTCCATACCCCGTACCTGCGGCCGCACCACGACTGGGAGAGAATGTTCCCCGCGT
>JASFRI010000411.1:0-3580 GCA_050115015.1 Acidobacteriota bacterium | reverse complement strand
TCCTGGAGCGGGCCGCCGCCACGCCGCTCCTGGTCGGCGCCGCGGGCAGTCCCCTGGAGCTGACCCTGAACTCCCTGTACTTCCGCGCCGAGGTGCCGGAGCCCCTGGAATACGGGGAGGTCTCGCGGGTGGCCGGCGGCGGCCTCGCGCGGGCCATCCCGCTCCACGTCCGTTTCCGGGCCCGCGGCCACCCCATCGTCGGCACGACGCTGGACTACTTCCCGTTCCGGGGGCTGCGTATCGCCGAGGGCCGGCAGCTGGCGATGCTCGGGGAGTGCGTCGCCGGCTACCGGGCGGCCCGCTCGCTGGCGGTGGCTGCCGGGGACGCGGTGATCTCCTCCCCGGAGAGCGCGTTCGACCTGGCAGGGGTGTACCCGCTGAAGATGACCGTGGTGGGCGTGCTCGGCCACACCGACACCCCCGATGATGACGCGATCTTCGTCGATCTGAAGACGGCCTGGGTGATCCAGGGGCTCGGGCACGGCCACGGGGATCTCACGGCCGGCGCGGGAGTGCTGTCCCGGGAGGGGAACCGGGTGACGGCGGACGCCTCCGTCCTGCAGTACAACGAGATCACGCCGGAGAACGTCGACTCGTTTCATTTCCACGGCGACCTCGCTCGCTACCCGGTCACCGCGGTGATCGCGATCCCGTCGGACGTGCGATCCGGTACGCTCCTCCAGGGCCGCTACGAGGAGGAGGGGATCGGCTCGCAGATCGTCCGTCCCGAACAGGTGATGCGGGAGCTGCTGGCGACGGTGCTGACGGTGCGGAACTTCGTGCTGGGGGGGGCGGTGCTCGTGGGGACCGCGACGCTGGCCTCCACCTGCCTGGTCTTCCTGCTCTCCCTCCGCCTGCGTCGCCGGGAGGCCGAGACCCTGCACAAGATCGGCGGCTCCCGACGGGCGGTGGCAACCGTGATGGGCGCCGAGGTCGGCGTGGTGCTGCTGGCGGGGACGGGCCTGGCCACGGGCCTCACCCTGCTGGCAATGCGCTTCGGCTCGATCTTGGTCCGGACCCTGATCCGGATGTGAAGGAGGCAACGATGAACCGTCACCCCATGGCCCTCGCCCTCCCGGTGCTGCTGCTGGCGATGGCGTGCGGAACACCGGAGACCGGGGAGGGGGGGATGACGGCTCCTCCCGCGGACGGCCCGCTCCCACGGATCGCGGCGGTCAATTACCCCCTGGCGTACTTCGCGGAACGGATCGGCGGCGACCGGGTGATGGTGGAGCTGCCCGTCCCACCGGACATCGACCCGGCCTTCTGGTCCCCCTCACCGGAGGCGATCGGCCGGTTCCAGGAAGCGGACAGCATCCTCCTGAACGGGGCGGGCTACGCCCGCTGGGTCAACCGCGCCACGTTGCCCCCCGAGGCGCTCCTCGACACGTCGGCCGCGTTCCGGGACCGCCTCATCCCGATGGCGGACGCCCCGGTACACAGCCACGGTCCGGAGGGCGAGCACAGCCACGGCGCGATCGCGTTCACCGTGTGGCTGGACCCGGCGCTGGCGCTGGCCCAGGCGGCGGCGATCCGCGATCGCCTCGTCGAGCTCCGGCCGGGAGATGCGGCGGCCTTCCTGGCGGGGTACGACGCCCTGGAGACCGACCTGCTGTCGCTGGACCGGGATCTCGCCGCGGTGCTGGGGCGGCTGGGGGACGCACCGCTCCTCGCCTCGCACCCGGTCTACCAGTACCTCGCGCGGCGTTACCGGCTGCGGATCGAGAGCGTTCACTTCGAGCCCGGGACGATGCCCGACGAGCGCGCCTGGGAGGACCTGCTGCGCCTGCACGCGGAGCACCCGGCGCGCTGGATGCTCTGGGAGGCGGAGCCCGGCGGGGCGATCCGGGATCGGCTGCTCGCGGTGGGCATCGACAGCGTCGTCCTCGACCCGTGTGGAAACCGGCCGGCCGAGGGGGACTACCTCGGTGTGATGCGGGGGAACGTGGAGAACCTGCGGAGCGCCATCCCGGCCAGCTCGGCCAGGTCCGCGGGGCCCAGCTCCCAGCCACGGTTGTCGATGAGGTCCGCCCGGGAGAGGACCGGGACGGGGCCCGCCGCCGCACCCTCCCCCGCCTCGCCGCAGATCACGGCGGCCGGGATCCCGCGTGCCGCAGCGCGGGCGAGGACGACGTCCGGCAGCTTTCCCGGCATCGTCTCCGGCTCGTAGCGCCCCTCGCCGGTCAGCACGAGGTCGACCCCGTTCAGCGCGCCCTCGATCCCGACCGCCTCCAGCACGCGCCCCGGACCCGAGGCCAGGCGGGCGCCCAGGAACGCCGCGGCGCCCGCCCCGAGCCCACCGGCGGCGCCTGCCCCCGGAAGGGCGCCGATACCATCCGCCCCGAGGTCCCGTGCCGCCACCTCCAGGAAGCGCGCCAGCCCGCACTCGAGCTTCTCCGCCTCCTCCTCGTCCGCCCCCTTCTGGGGCCCGAAGACCCTGGCGGCCCCGGGCAGCGGGCTGACCACGTCGCACCAGGCCTCCACGGTGACCCCGCGCAGGCGCGGGTCGACCTCCGAGGGATCGATGCTCGCGAGATCCGCCAGGGCTCCGCCCCCCTCGCCGAGAGGCTCGCCCCCGCCGTCGAGGAGCCGGTAGCCCAGCGCCCGGGCCATGCCCGCGCCCGCGTCCACCGTGGCCGATCCGCCGAGGGCGAGCACGACCTCACGGCAGCCCGCGTCCAGCGCGGCCCGGACGAGATCCCCCACCCCGCGGCTGCTGGTGGCCAGCGGGTCGCGCTCCTCCTCGCGCAGCCGGTCCAGCCCGACCGCGACGGCCGACTCGATGAGGGCGCGGTCGTTCTCGAGGATCCCCCAGACGGCGGGGATCGTCCGTCCCAGGGGATCCGCCGCCGGGGTCTCGCGGCGGCTCCCCCCCGACGCCGCGAGGACCACCTCGAGCGTTCCCTCGCCGCCGTCCGCCACCGGGAGGATCCGGACGTCGGCCTCCGGAACGACCCGCCGGACCCCGGCCGCCAGCGCCTCCCCCGCCGCCGCGGACGCGAAGCTCCCCCGCCACTTGTCGCTGGCGATCAGGACCTTCATCCCCGCGATCCGCCGGAGCGCCGTCGGCGCTCGGCGAGCGCCGCCGCCTCCTCGTAGACCCTCACGTAGCGTCGGGCGGACCGCCTCCAGGAATGGTCCTGGCGCATTCCCCGCACCATGAGGTCCTCCCAGCGACCGGGGTTCCGGTAGGCGGCCATCGCCCGCCGGAGGGCCTCCACCATCGCCACGCTCTCGTACTCGTCGAACGAGAAGCCGGTGCCCCGGCCGCGGGATAGGTCGTCGTCGATCACCGTGTCGGCGAGGCCGCCGGTCGCGCGGACCACGGGCACGGTCCCGTAGCGCAGCGAGTACAGCTGGTTCAGACCGCAGGGCTCGTACCGCGAGGGCATCAGGAACATGTCCGCGCCGGCCTCCACGAGATGCGCCAGGGCGTTGTCGAACTCGAGGCGTACCGCGATGCGATCGGGATGACGGCCCGCGGCTTCCCGAAGCATGCGCTGGACGGGCTCCGGCCCCGTTCCGAGCACCGCCAGCTGCAGGTCCA
The DNA here is from genome assembly GCA_050115015.1 of Acidobacteriota bacterium. GTDB lineage: Bacteria > Acidobacteriota > Polarisedimenticolia > CBDVAL01 > CBDVAL01 > JASFRI01. The sequence goes on along the minus strand of JASFRI010000411.1, from coordinate 33 downwards.
TGGCCGCCAGTGAAGGCAGGGCCTGCTCCAGCA
>JASFRI010000410.1:0-3580 GCA_050115015.1 Acidobacteriota bacterium | reverse complement strand
CCCGGATGGCCCGCATCCTGGCCGACGAACAGATCGTGATCCGCTATGCCTACTCCACCATCGAGGCCGGTTCCGAGGATGCCGCCTGTGTGGTCCAGGTGGACGACATCCACAAGGCGGAGAACCAACTCAACCTGAAGCTGACACCCCGCGGGTGAACCCGTTCCCGCTACATTGACCCGGGATTACGGCGGGAGTAAGGTCGTTTCACCTGCAACCGCCGTTCCCCGCGAGGTGTCGTGAAGGTAGAGGTCCACCCGGATCCACGGGTCATCGAGGAGACGTTGCTCCGTCGCGTCGCGGAACTGCGACGTGCGGACCCCCTTCAGCCCCTCCTGATCCTCGTCCCCACCGTCCGGCTTCGTCATCACCTCCAGCGGCGGCTGGCGCGGCGGCTGGGCGCCTGCCTCCAGGTGGACGTGCTCCATCATGCCGCGCTGGTGCGCCGGGTGCTCGACGGCGTTCCCGGGGCCGTGGTCCACCCGGCGTCGCCGGCGGTGCTGGCCGTGCTCCTGGAGGCGGTCCTGGCGGCGATCCCGCGGAACCCCTGGGCGGCCTTCGTGGCCGAGCGCCCGGCGGCGTTACCCGGATTGCTGCGTGCTCTCACGGACCTCCGGGAGGCGCGGCTCCCCCCGGCAAGGGTGACCGCGATCCTCGGCGACGGCCCAGACCGGGCCCTTGCCCAGGTCTATGCCGGCTATGTGGCGGCGCTGGAGGAACGGCGCGAGGCGGGGCTGATCGATCGCGCCGGACAGGTCGAGCGGGCGTTGCCGCACGTCGCCGCGCACGCGGCGCGTTACCGGGTCTGCTACCACCACGGGGCCTACGAGCTGATCGGCAGCCACCTCGCCCTCCTCCGGGAGCTGGACGGCGTCTGCGAGACGACCTTCCTGACAGCGGTGGAGCCGGGGGCCCGTCTCACGCGGTATGCGGAGCGCTTCGCCGCGGTGCACCTCGGGACGCCCCAACGGCTCCCGGAGCGCCCGGCGGCCGCGTCGGCCGCAGGGGGAGGTCTCCGCTGGCTCTACGACGAGGAGGCCCGGCCACGACCCCTCGCCCCCGGCGTCATCGCGGCGCGGCACCTCCAGGGCGCCCGGGCCGAGGCGCAGGTGGCGCTGCACGCGGCCGTGGCGGCCGTCGCGGCGGGGACCCCGGCGCCGGAGATCGCCATCGTCGCCCGGAGTCTGGAGCCGTTCGCGCCGTCCCTGGAGGCGGCGCTCGATGGTGCCCGATCGTCGGGAGACGGGGAGTCGGTGATCCCGTGGAGCTCCTCCCTCTCCGGACCATTGCGGCGGGATCCCGACGTGCGGGACCTGCTGCTCCTCCTGCGGGTCGTCGACGAGCGATTCCCCCGGGGCCCGACCGCCGAGCTTCTCGGCGCCTCCACCGTCCGCTGGCGGGCGCTGGGCCTTCCCGCCGGACCGCCGGCGGGGGCGGCGGAGAGCTGGAGCCGCAGGGCCGGCATCGTCGGCGGCCTCGAGGAGTGGACGTCCGACCTGCGCGACTGGGCCCGGGAGGGCTCCGACGACGAGGACGACGAGGCGCGCCGGCGGCGCGAGGCGAGGCGGCGCGGCGTCGAGCGGATCGCGGATGCGGTCCGTGCCCTTGTCGGCCGGGTGCGGGTCTCCCCGGCCACCTGGTCCGGCCACGCGAGCCGGCTGGAGAAGCTGATCGTCGAGGTCCTCCCGGGCACGGGGGACGGATGCACGGGCCCGGGATGCACCGCGATGCTCGGCCTCCTGTCGGAGATGCGCGACCTGGAACGGCTGGTGGGGGACCGGAGGCGGGTCCCGTTCCGCGAGATGCTGGGCTGGCTCGACCGGGCGGTGGACGGCACCTCCCTCCCACTGCACCCGGAGGATCGGGGTGGGATCCGCGTGCTGGACCTGATGCAGGCCCGGGGGCTCACGTTCGAGCGGGTGATCTGGATCGGCTTCCAGGCCGGGCTGTTTCCGAGATCGGCGCGCGAGGACCCATACCTGCCGGATCGGGCGCGCCGGCGTCTGCGGGAGGCGACGGGCTGCCCGCTGCCCCTGAGGGGCGAGGCGGACGAAGAGGAGCGCCTGCTGCTGGGGCTGCAGCTGGGTGCCGCCGGTGGCGGGGTGGAGCTCTCCTGGCAGCGGTCCGACGAGTCGGGGCGTCCTCGCAGCCCCTCCATGGCGCTCCGGGAGATCGCGCGGATCGTGCTCGGACGCCCCGCCGCGACGGAGCTGGTTGAAGCATCTGCGCGTATCCGATCGCACCCCCGGGATCAGCTCGAGGACCTGCTGGATTCCAGAGGCCTGCTGTCGCCCGCGGACGATCTGCTGCTCCAGGCGCTCCGGTCGGCCGGTGCCGGCGCGGAGGACGAGGGGCTGTCTCGCAATCGTCCCGATCTGGCGGCGGGCATCCGGATGCTGCGCGCCACCGAATCGCTGGACCCGGACGTCCTGCGCTACGACGGCAGGATCGGCCACGCGCTGGCGGACCCGTCGCCGGCCACGTCGGTCAGCGCCTTCCAGCGGCTCGGTCGCTGTCCACTGCAGTTCTTCTTCCGGAGTCGTCTCCGGATCGTCCCCCTCGAGAAGGAGGCAGGTCCGTTCGAGCTGGCGGTCCGGGAGATGGGGAATCGCGTGCACCGGATCCTGGAGGTCATCTTCCGGCGGCTGCAGGAGGATGGGGCCCTCGAGGGCGGCGTGCCGCGGGAGCGCGTTCAAGCCCTGCTCGATGCGGCCTGGGACGATCCCATGAGGGATCTCGAGGCCCGTCTCGGCCGGCGCGTCCCCCTCCTGTGGTCGATCGAGAAGGAGCGCTGGCGGGCCGCGCTGCAGGCCTTCCTGGAGCGGGATCTTCCCCGCCTTCGGGAAGCGCGGGCGGTGCCGGAGGGCCTCGAGGTGGCTCGCGAGGCCGCCATCCCGCTGGGTGAGGGGATGGAACTGGCGCTGCGGGCACGTCTCGATCGTGTGATCCGGACCCCCCGCGGGCTGCAGGTCGGAGACTACAAGACCGCGGGGAATCTCCGCAGGCCGGTGAGCCCCACCGAGATGCTCCGCGGCTTGCAGCTTCAGGTGCCGCTCTATCATCTGATGTCCGGCGGCGGCGTCGTGCTGCTGGGGGTCGGCCCGGACTTCGAGGACGAGCCGGACCGCTCCACTGCCCGCTTCGAGGGCTTCGAGAGCGCCGCCATGGCGGACGGCTTCCGCGAGACCCTGCGTGTCCTGGACCGGCTGCGGCGCAGCGGGGTGTTCCCGCTGCGCCGGGACGATCGCCGCTGCGGCTGGTGCGACTTCCGCCGGGCCTGTCGCCGGAACCACCCGCCGACCCGCCACCGGGAGGAGATGGCCGCCGACGCCGCGGACCTCAGGGACCTGCAGAGCAAGTCCACCCGCGGGGAACGGTACCGGATCGCGGACGTCCGGCGGGGAGGGTCGGCATGAAGGAACTCGCCGACGCGAAGGTCCGGGACCGGGCGGTCTCGGACTTCGCCTCCAACCTCGTGGTCGTGGCAGGGGCGGGCACCGGGAAGACCAGCCTCCTCGTCGAACGACTCCTCTCGGCGGTGGCCCTGGGCATCGCGGGCCTCGAACAGGTCGCGGCGATC
>JASFRI010000409.1:0-3590 GCA_050115015.1 Acidobacteriota bacterium | reverse complement strand
GATGGGCATCGGGCCGCAGGTTGACGGGTCATCGGACGCCGGAACAAGCTGAGGTACCGGGGCCCTCCGGCAGCGCGGCGACAGGAGATCTGCTGACGGATGCCCCCGGAGGCCGGGCCGGCGCGCTGACCCGTCCGCCCCGCACCGTGAAAGGAGGGCGCCATGCCCGAGAAGATCACCCCGCCCTACTACCCGATCATCTACGTCCGCGGCTACGCCGGCAGCGAGACCGCCGTCGAGGACACCGTCGCGACCCCCTACATGGGATTCAACCTCGGCTCCACGAAGCTCCGCCAGCGGTGGACCGGGGAGATCCAGCGGTTCTACTTCGAGTCACCCCTCGTGCGGCTGATGAAGCTCCAGAACCACCCCTACCGGGACGTCTACCACGAAGGCGATCCGCTCGTGGAGCTCCCGGGCTTCGGGCCCGACGATCCCGACGTCCCGGCGCAGCCCGGCCCGCCGATCTCCCCCCGGAGCATCATCATCTACCGCTACTACGAGCCCATCTCGGAGGACCTCGGCGAGGAGGACCGCCCCGACCTGCCGTTCTACGCGCGGGGGCTAGGTCGCCTCATCGTCCGGGTTCGGGACCAGATCTGCCAGGGAGACCCCGAGTCGCTGGCGGCGTTCAAGGTCTACCTGGTGGCGCACTCGATGGGCGGCCTGATCTGCCGCTGCTTCCTGCAGCACCCCCCCGAAGGGACGCCGCCCACCCAGCAGTACGTGGACAAGGTCTTCACGTACGCCACACCGCACAACGGGATCGAGATGAAGGTGATCGGCAATGTTCCCGGCTTCATCACGAAGAACAACCAGCACAATTTCAACCGCAAGTACATGGCGAAGTACCTGGGGCTGTCGCCCGACTCGAAGCGCGTCGATTCCCTGAACGGGAAGTTCGATCCGGACCGCTTCTTCTGCCTGGTCGGGACGAACCACAAGGACTACGAGGTCGCCGGCGGATGGTCCCGGCGAATGGTCGGCCCGATGAGCGACGGCCTGGTACGGATCGACAACGCCTCGGTGCAGGGAGCGCCCCGCGCCTTCGTCCACCGCAGCCACAGCGGCGACTACGGCATCGTGAACTCGGAGGAGGGCTACCAGAACCTCAGCCGCTTCCTGTTCGGGGACATGCGGGTCGACGGCATCCTGCGCATCAAGGAGATCACCCTGCCGCCGGAGATCTTCGAGGCGGTCACCAAGAAGAAGAAGAAGCTGCGGGCGTCCTACCACTTCGAGACGGTCGTCCGGCCGCGGGACGCGCGCTACGACCTGAGCCGGCGGGTGGTGGACGAGGGCTCGGCGGTGTTCCGCAAGTATGACGAGCTGTTCCATCCCGGAAAGGTCGGTCTCGACCAGCCCCGCGAACCGGTGCTCTTCTCGACGTTCCTGCGCATCGCGAACCGCAGCCGCCGGGCCGGCGCGCTCGTGTTCAGCGTCGACCTCCGGATCCTGGTCCCCGAGTACGAGCTCGACGGTCGCATCTTCGACCATCACATCGAGGGGAGCTACCTGTTCCGGGACGTCATCCACATCGCCGCCGAGTCGCCGGAGATCTCGAAGGGGGACTGGGTGGTGCGCTACGGCTTCGACTCGTCGACCCCGGGGCGGCCCGGCCAGCGCCTGGCGGTGCGGAAGGTCGGCGCGGCCGACACGCGGTTCGAGATCCCCATCGTGAACAAGACGCGACCGGGGATCGACGCGATCCTGGAGCTGGTGGCCCGGCCCTGGAACCAGCCGGGAGGGGGCGCCTGACAGCCGGCCCGAGACCGCCCCGGGCGCCCACGCACTTGGCGCGCGGACCGGCGCCGATCCGCGGCCCGGCCGGTTCCCGACAGCGTCGGCCGCCCCCAGGGCTGATGCGCGATGCCTCCGAAAACCTTTGCCAGGAAAGGAGAATCGGGCGGTCACCGCAGCGCCCCCCCGGGATGGTGCTTGACACGCGGGGAAAAGGCGGTATCCTTCCCGCCAGACATCTGGAGCGGCCCGCCGATCGCGGGTCCGGCAACCTGGGACGGACAACCCAAGGTGCCATTCTCGGCTCCCCGAGCAGCATCCGGACCGCCGGGAGATGCGACCTCGCCCCACGGGGCAGGTAACAAAGTGTCCGTCGCCGCCTCCGCGCACTCCAGGTGTCCCCTTCAGAACGACAGGGAGGAGACACCATGAGCCGAACCCAGCCCGTCACCAGCAACGCTCCGCTTCGATTCCTCGGCCTCGAGCCGCCGCACCCGGATCACCACCTCTGGCGGAACGGGCGCGTCTGGTGGGCCGCCTTCACCGTCCATGGCCCCGACGGGAGCCCGCAGCGCATCCGGACCTCGCTCCGGACGGCCGATCTCTCCCTGGCGCGCCGCAGGCGCGACGCCCTCCTGCAGCGCGCCGCCGGTCTGCCGGGGTGGCGCCTCGCCCTGCGGTTCGTGCCCCGGGAGGGGAGTGTCGGGCCGGAACCGGTCGCCACGAGCTGAGCCGGCGAACGGACGGTTCCTCTGGCCCGGTTACCGTGAGCTGATCGGTCGGGGGGCGGAGTCGTCTGGCCCGGTGGCTGCGACGTGGCACCGCCACAGGGTGGTGTCGGGCCGGTCCCGGTCACCGCGCACCGATGTCTCGCGAGGCTGGCTTCGAGTCGGACCCGATCGTCGGGAACCGATGGCTCGTGAGAGCGGCGTCCGCCGGACCCGGTCGTTCGACCTGGCACCTCGGGAACGCAGGGCCGGCCGGACCGCGTCACCGCGAGCGGAGCCCGTGGCGTGGCTTCGCCCGGCGGGGGTCACCTCGGGCGTAAGGGGCGGGTAGCGTCGGGCCGCATGGGTTCCATCCTGCGTCCCCGCGGCTCCGGGGGCCAGATCGTCCCGAAGTCGGTGTCTCTCATATGATCCACCGGGCCGGGATGCACCGGGTAGTTTCAGGATGAGACGCATCCGGAGCCCGGGTCGCAACCCACTTGAACTCATCGAAATTGTTGAAGTGGTTGAATTTGCGAGGCGTTGAGCGACTGCGCGTCTCATGTTGACTCGAATCGACCCTGGCGAATCCATCGCAGGTGGCCCGTTTCTCCTCGTAACCTGTTTGAAGTCAACATATTAAGCTGCGGGGCTCTCGCCGTCCTTGGGTGGCACCGATGCTGCTGTGTCGGATCACGACCCGCCGTGTCGGCGGGCAGCAACCGGGGGGAGGATTCCAATGCGCAGGATGTTCCGGACCATGGCCGTCGTGGCGATCGTCGCCGCTCTGAGCGGGCTCCCGGCTTTGGCTGGGGTGGGTGGGCAAGAGCCGCCTTCCAAGCGTCCCGCCGCTGTCCAAGCCCAGCTGCCCCTGGTCCACGGAGTCGGTGGCGCCTTCCAAGTGCTGATCGAGGGCCTCGTTCGGATCATCGAGTCAGGACGGGACCTACTGGGAAACCGTCTGGCGGATGCTGCTGAAAAGGCCAGGGGAGTCGGCGGTCAAGAACTTCGCGGAGTTGGTGGCCAGGAATAAGCACTCCTTGCTCTAGTCTCCCATCGTCACAGCTGATGCGCGCCGAAGCGTACGGTAGACACGCATTCGGCTCCAGCCGAGCAGTCGGGCGGCTGCGCTCTTGTCTCCTC
>JASFRI010000408.1:0-3627 GCA_050115015.1 Acidobacteriota bacterium | reverse complement strand
CCTCGAGACGGACCTGGTGGACGACGTGGAGGCGGATCTCGGGGTCGCGGACGACTCGGACATCGACAGCAACCTGGAGCTGGAGGTCCTCGACGCCGATCTGGAGGCGGACGGCTGGAGCGTGAGCGTGGAGCTGCGCAACCTGGGTAGCGGCCCGACGTCCGATGGGCAGGTCGAGGTCGTCATCCTGGACGTCATCACCGAGGACCTCCTGGCCGAGGCCACCCGGCCCTTCCATGCGCTCCGCGGGCGCGAGAAGCTGCGGATGCACATCCTCGTCGAGGCGCCGGGAAAGCCCTCCCGGGGGATCCTGATCGGCGCCACGGCGAACAACGAGGATCTGTCCGCGGACAACAACAGCGCCTGGTTCGTCCCCTGGCGGGAGGAGATCCGGGCCGACGAGGGGAAGAACGTCAAGCGAGAAAGGACGGACCTCCCCGTGGAGATCCTGGGGACCCCGCACGCCTGGATCGACGCCTCCGGGGATCTGGGGTGGGTCGTGGCGCGGGCGCTCGTGTCGGGCGGGCACTCCTCCCGCCGGCTCCAGACGCTCCGGATCAGCCTCGACGAGGGCTCCCGGTCCGCGGACGTGAACGTCGAGGGCGGCCGGCCCACGGTCTGGCTGTCCGTCCCGGATCTGCGACGCCGGGTCGTCCCCGCGGAGACCCTGTCCTGGTTCCCGATCGACCCGGCGCTCTGCGCGAAGCTCCAGTCGGCGTCGATCCGCCCCGCGGCCTTCACCCTCACGCTGGAGGGCCCCGAGATCCGCACCACCGCCGGCACCTTCCCGGTGGACGAGCCGTTCCGCGCCGCGCTGCAAGCGGCCTGTCTCCGCAAGGAGGCCCGGAGCTAGCGCCGGATGCCTCCGGGGCAGGCCCCGCCCGTGGCGGCCGGCCTCAGCGCCCCGCCGCCTCGAGGCGGTCCGCGGCGGCCCGGGCCCGGCGCGCGCCGTCGCGGTCGCCGAGCTCGGTCAGCAGCGCCGCCCGCAGCCGGTGGACCCAGGAGGGCGCGTCGGGACGGTCGACCAGCGGCGCCGTCGCCTCCAGCGCCTCCGCGAACCGCCCCTGGGCCTGCAGCGCCGCCGCCAGCAGGAAGCGCACCAGGACGCCGTCGGGATCCCGATCCAGCAGCCGGCGGGCGTCCGCCTCCCAGCACCCCGCCAGCCCCGGCGGGATACCGCCGTGGTCGAACCGCACCGGGTGCAGGCACGCCACCCGGTCCCGGTCGAGCACGGCGGCGGTCTCGGGCGTGCGCCGGGCGTAGACCACGACCTCGTCGTCCACGTGCACCAGGTCCCAGTCCGGGGCCGCCATCAGGTAGTCGTGGATCGCCGGATCGCCGTCGAGGCGGAACGCCAGGTGCACCAGGTCCACCCGGTAGCGCTCCAGGTGCCGCCGGAACCCCTCCAGGCCGGAGCGGGCCGCCAGGTACTCCCGGTAGACCGCCTCCCCGTACGGGATCGTGCGGGAGTCGAAGGCGATCCGGATCCGCGGCGAGAGACGGTAGGCCAGGTACGAGCCGTGGGGGAACGACGTGAACACGTTTCCCCCCAGGCCCGTCGCCTCCAGGTAGTCCGCGGAGCGCACCGGCGTGAAGGGGTCGATCCCCCAGCCGAACCGCCGGACGTTCGTGGCATCGAAACGGTAGCCGAAGGCCGCGGTCCAGAGGGCCAGCGCCGCCAGCAGCCCCGCCACCGCCAGCGGCCGGGTGCGGCGCCGGGCCTCCCGCGCCGGGAAGCCCACGGAGAATCCGGCGGCGACCCAGGGAATCGACACGATCACGAAGTGCGGGATGCCGCGGTTCATCCAGATCGCCAGGGCCCCGAAGGCCGCGACCGGCAGCAGCAGGGCCGCGTCGATCCGGCGCCGCCCCAGCCACGCCGCCGCGATCACCAGCGCCAGCCATCCCAGGAAGAGGGGGAACATCCGGGTGTCCCGGAAGGCCGCCCCGAAGGTCGGGAAGTACTCGTAGATCCGCTCCCGGAACATCGGGTCCACCGGGTGCAGGAGCGTCAGGCGCACCAGCTCGAGGCCGTACGGGTTCAGCAGCGAGACCAGGAGCATCGCGGGGGCCAGCGCCAGCATCGAAAGCAGCGGCGCCGGTGACCCCTCCGCCGGCCGGAGCCGCCGGCGGACCACCTCCCCGGCCGCGAACAGGGCGGCCAGCACGGGCCCCTCCGGGAACGACCCGTGCAGGTTCGTCCACACCACCTGGACGGCCAGCAGCGCGACGAGCGGGCCGATGCCCCCGCGCCGGCGGTAGCGCTGCAGGAGCCACAGCGTCGCCGCCAGCAGCGGGAGCGCCAGCAGGTGCGGCCGGACGAAGAGACGGAACGACGCGACGTAGAGCCCCAGGCCGATGGCGGCGATGGCCAGGTCGGGATCGGCGCCCAGGGACCGGCAGGTGCGGTAGGCCAGCCAGGCGATGGCCAGGGCCGCCAGGGGCTGCAGGATCAGCAGCAGCGCCGGCCCGCCGGCGATCTCCAGGGCCCGGAACAGCACCCCGGACAGCCATTCGTGGTAGACGAACGGACGCCCCGCGGCGGTGTAGGAGTAGACCTCCCGGTGCGGGATGCCGGTCCGCAGGATGTCCCGGCCCAGCAGCAGGTGCATCCAGACATCGTTGGCGTAGAGGCGGAAGGTCTCCAGGGCCGCGACGAGCAGCACCAGGGCCAGGGCGGGAAGGCGGCGGAGCATGGCACCATGCTACCCCGGGATCCGCGCGGGGGACAGCGCGGGAACCCGTCGCGGTTGACAGGAGCGTTGGCGGGCATAGAATCGCGTGCGCAGAGGGATCTCCCTCCCCCGCGACGGGGGACCCCCGCAGGAGACCCACCATGACACCCCGGTCCTTGGCCCTCGCCGTCTGCATCCTGCTCTCCCTGGGCCCGGCCACCGCCGCCGCGGCATCCGGGGACCCCCTGAAGCAGGGGATCGTGGCCTTCCGCTCCGGAGAGTACCGGCAGGCGGTGGACCTGTTCACGGAGGCGCTCCGCGGGTCCCTGTCGGATCCCGCCCGGGCGAACGTGCTCTACAACCGCGCCGTGGCGCTGCGCAGCCTCGGCGAGTTCGACCCCGCCCTGGAGGATTTCAACGCCGCCATCGCGCTCCAGCCCTCCTCCTCCGACTTCATCTCGGCCCGGGCCACGCTGCGGTCGCTCATGGGGGATCCGGAGCATGCGCTGGAGGACTTCAGCACGGTGCTCGCCATCGATCCCCTGAACGCACCGGCCTATTACCAGCGGGGAAACCTCCACGCCGGCGCGGGCCGGATGAAGCAGGCCCTGGCGGACTACCGCGAGGCGGCGTCCCTGCGCCCGAACCTCCCCGACATCCAGGTTCGCATCGCCGGCGCCCTGCGGGACCTCGGTCGGACCGAGGAGGCGCTGGCCGCGTTCGACGTGGCGGTGGAGGTCGATCCCTCACCGCTGGCGCTGCACTCCCGCGCGGCCCTCTACATCCAGATGGGGCGCTACGACGAGGCGCTGGCGGACCTCGACCGGGTCCTCCAGCAGGAGCCCGACAACGCGGGAGCCCACCAGAACCGCGGCATCGCGCTCGCCGGCCGTGGAGATCATGCCGCCGCGATCGCGGAGTTCGACACGGCGCTGCGCCTGCAGCCGGAGGA
>JASFRI010000407.1:0-3644 GCA_050115015.1 Acidobacteriota bacterium | reverse complement strand
CCGGGCGACCCGCAGCAGGACCTCGGAGCGCAGCACGTCCAGGAAGGCCACCGCGCCCTCCAGGGCGACGTCCAGGCGCTCCCCCTCGTAGCGCTCCTGCCGGGAGCGCTGGGTCAGCTCCGCCGCCTGGATGTTCGCGAGCGCCGGATCGGCGTAGATGAGCTGGCCGAGGCCGAGGGTGGCCGTACCGGTCTGCTGCGCGGTGTTCCCGAAGCTCGCCTCCGCACGGTCCCGGTCGATGCCGACGCCCCCGACGGTGAGGTCGATGGTCGGCCGGTACGCCGACCTCGCCCGGGGGATGTCCTCGTAGCCCACCTCCACCGCGCGCTCCCGGGTTCGCAGTGCCAGGTTGGCCGCCAGGCTCCTCCGCACCGCCTCGTCCAGGGTCAGCCGCGGGCCCGTCGGCTCCTCGCCGACCAGCTCCGCCTCCACCAGCGTCCGCCACGGCATCGGGAACCCCGACTCGGTCACCGTCCGCAGGTTCACGACCAGGTGCTGCTGCTCGGCCAGCACCACGGGCAGGTTCTCCGCCTTCTCGCCGTTCAGGATGCGCTGGATGCACAGGGCGACGCGACGCCCGATCCGCTCGAAGTCCGCCGTGGGCCGGATCGTCGCCATCAACCCCGCCTCCACCTCGTCCTTCCCCGCGAGGGAGAACGACGGGATGCCGCGCTCGATGAGCCCCCGGGCCAGGGCGGCGAACTCCGCCTTGCTGAACCGGTGGAGCGGGACGACGTAGACCGCCTCCGTGTCCTCCGGCAGCCGGGCCAGCGCCTCGGCGGCGGAGTCGGTGGCCGGGACCATGACGATCTCGAAGCCCAGCTCCTTCCCGACGAGCTCGGCGATCCGCTCCACCTCCGGGAGCGACTCGAACAGCAGCGCGTCCGCCAGGATGTGCAGCCGGGAGAAGTGCACGATCTCGCGGAACCGGACGAGGTCCCGTCGCGTGGTCCCCGGCCGCGCGATGTAGACGAGGTTCTCGTGGCCGGAGACGCGGCGGCCCTCGTCGTCCTGCGCCGAGGGGAGCAGATTGCTCGTCACGTCGATGGCGAAGGCCGCCACGACGGGCTTCGGGAGCTCTGCCCTTCGCGACAGGTCCACGGTCGCGTAGGGTCCGAGGCTGACGACGAGATCGACTTCGGGATCCGCGAGCAGGCGATCGATCGCCTCCTGCAGCCCGGCTTCCGACCAGTTCCCCGACAGGCGCTTGTCCTCCGGGAAGCGGACGTCGAAGTCCGGCGATGTGAGGTCCCGGGTGTCCTGGATGATCCCGTCGAGCATCTCGAGGTAGTGTGCGGGGCCGGGAGAGCTGTCGGGAGAGGGGCCGTCGAAGATCACGCCGACCCGCACCACGGTGGGGCCGTCCTCCGCGAGAGCGGGGACCGCCGCGAGGACCCCCAACCCCGCGAGGATCAGTGCAACGAGAGGGCGTGCGGTGGTCTGGGAGCTGCGTGGCATGGCGCTGGTTCCGGGATCGGTCGGACTCGGGGCTGGATTATACCCGGCTTGCCCCATGGTTCCGGGGCGACGGCTCGCCTCCGGCCGCGAAGCGCTGCCGCGGCCCCTGGACGGCGCACCTCCCGGGTGGCGGCAGGGATGGGAGGTGCCCGGCAGGAGATCCCACGACCACACCGGGCAGTGCGGTGCAGGACGCGGCGATGCATCCGGCCCGCCGCCGGCGCGGGCCGCCAGATATTCGCTGGACTTTCGTCTTCCGGAAGAGCCCGCCCGGGCAGCATCGCCGGCGTCAGGATTTGGGGTGCAAGTCGGCCCGAACCCGGGTATTCTTACGGGGTCCGATTCCTTCATCGCAAGGAGGTGCATGGCCCGGAAGCGTGGTGGTTCGCCTCTTGGCGGGATCATCCTGGTGCTGCTCGGCCTGCTGTTCCTGGCGGACACGCTGGGCTTCCACGACGTGAACTTCGGCGATCTGTTCCGCACGTGGTGGCCGATGATCTTCGTCGCCGTGGGGCTGGCGCACCTCCTGGAGGGACGGACGCGATCGGGGATCGGTTTCCTGGCGATTGGCATCCTGGTGCAACTGGCGGTGACGGGACTGCTGGACGGCTTCTCCGTCCGTCGCTGGTGGCCGCTGATCCTGATCCTGCTCGGCGCATCGCTGATCGTCGACTTCGTGCGGGGGAGCCGGAACGGATGATGAACAGGACTCGGATCTTGTTGGTGCTCGTGCTGCTGGCGATCACCGGCGCCGCCTGGGCGGAGGAGCGCATCCAGGTGCAGGCGGGGCCCCTCACCCTCGAGGCACCCGTGGACCTGCGCGGGAAGGCGGAGGCGCTGGCGTCTCGCATCGAGCTTGTCCTGCCGCGCCTCGAGGATGATCTCGGCGCTACCTTCGCGGGGCCGTTCAAGCTCTACCTGATCCCCCGGGGGATCTACAGCGATCCGGAGCTCGAGGAGCTCGACTACGGCGCGCCCGCCTGGGCCGCGGGCTATATCCTCCCGGACCAGCGCATCGGCGCGGTGCGCATGCGCGAGGCGGAGCGCTACCCGCACAACGACGCGTTCTCGGTGGTCGTGCACGAGTGCGTGCACATGCTGCTCTACGATGCGGGCGGGAACCGGTTCCCTCGCTGGTTCCAGGAGGGGGTTTCCACCCGGGAGACCCGTCGGTGGGGCCTTCGGGATACCTTCATCTACAGTTCGTGGCTCGTCCGCGGCGATCTCCCCGGCCTGGATCGGCTCGACCAGGCGTTCCACCGCTCCGAGGACGGGGCCCGCTTCGCGTACGCCGCGTCCTTCGATTTCGTCTCCTGGTCGGTCGGCCAGCACGGTCGCGACGCCCTGCGCCGGGTCGTCCAGGAGACCGGCAGCCGGCCGTTCGCCGGTGCCTGGCTCGTCGCCACCGGAAGCTCGCTCGCCGAGGACGCCGCCGGCTGGCGGCACCATGCGCTGATGCGCTACCGATGGGTCCCCTGGATCACGAGCGGCACGACGCTGTGGCTCGCCATCACCATCCTCTTCCTCGTCAGCATCATCCGGCGCCGCGCCCGCAACCGCCAGATCCTCCGCGGCTGGGGCGAGGAAGAAGCCTACAACTCCTGACCTCCGGCACCGTCCCCCCGCCCGTCCCCCATCAAGCCCCAGGCTCACCTTTCCACCCCATCCCCCTCCCCACAAACGCTTTACCACAGGGTCAGACCTGAAGTGTGCACCCCCCGATTCTCCACGCACGCGAGCCCGCGGGCCCAAACCGCCGGGCGACTGGCGGGGTCAGAGTGGCGGGGTCAGACCTGAAGTGTGCAGTCCCGGGAATGGCCCACGGACAGGCCTGAACGGTCTTCCATCCCTCTTCGGTGTATCCGGCTCTGCAGGTCTCAACCCGGAGGGGCTGGCAGGAGAGACGATTCCGAACCCCGGCCCACGATCCCGATCTACCGAGATCGCCGCCGTTATCCAGGAAAAGCCGGGCCGGCGGGGCGGCCTCGGGGTGCACATTTCAGGTCTGACCCTGCTCTAAGTCGTTTCTGGTGAGAGGAGTAACAGGAAGAGGTTAGGGGAGCGCGGACGCCTCCGCCGGGCGGGCCCGCGCGGGACGGGGGGCGGCGAGGATCGATCGCAGACCGTAGAGGGCCGGGCCGAGCCCCACCGCCAGGAGCAGCAGGGTGCTGCCGAAGTACCAGGCC
>JASFRI010000406.1:0-3648 GCA_050115015.1 Acidobacteriota bacterium | reverse complement strand
ATCCAGCGGCTGCCCCAGGCTCTTCTCGATTCGGGCCCGGATCTTCTCGAAGGGGACGGCGGCGACCTCGTCCTGGAGCTTCCGGAGCTCCCGGGCCAGATCCGGCGGGAGGAGGCCGCTCCGGAGACCGAGGACCTGGCCGAACTTGATGAAGGTGGGGCCCAGCTCCTCGATGACGCCGCGAAGGCGCTGCTCCTCGGTCAGCCCCTCCTTGGTCCGCACGACCTTCTCGAGGAGCACCTTGCCGGGAACGTCCAGCCGCTGGACGACCTCGTCGAACCCGTACTTCAGCAGGACGAAGGTGATGTCCTTGAACCGCGCCGCATGGGCCACCGAGGTGAAGTGCATCGGGTCTTCCCGGCCCTCAGGGCCGCTCTCCGGAGGGCTCGTCTCCGGGTTCCAGGGCGTCGAGGCGCTCCTCCAGGGCGGCGACTCGCTCCCGCAGCGCCTCGAGCTCGGCGGCCCGGGCGATGCCCGCCGCCTCGACGGCGCGGCGGATCGCGTCGGTGAGGGACCCTTGCAGTTCCTCGAGGTGATCGCGCCCCTCCTCCAGCATCTCCTCCACCAGGCGGGACGCCTCGTCCTCGCGGAGGCGCCCCTCGTCCACGAGCCGGTCCATGGTCCGCCGCAGGGTCTCCGCGGTGACCGCGCCGGCGCCGAGGCCGGCCAGCAGGCTCTTCCGGATCAGGTCGATCATGGGTCCTCCGGGGTCCTCCGGCGGCCTATCGTCCGCGGATCGTCGCCAGCACGTTCGCCAGCGCGTCCGCGGCGACGTGCCGCAGCTCCGGGTCCGGCTCCCGGCCGCCGTAGCGCTCCAGGACGGCGACGGCGCCGCTCCCCCCGATCCGGGCGACGGCGGTGATCGCCTTCAGGCGCACCCGCCGGTCCGGATCCTCCAGCGTGCGCTCCAGGGGTCGCAGTCCGCCCGACAGGCCCAGCTCGCCCAGCGCGTCCGCCGCGGCCAGGCGCTCCTCCGGCCGGGAGCTCCCCAGCAGTTCCGCGAGGGGCTCCAGGGCCCGATCGTCGCCGACCTCGCCGAGGAGCATCGCGTAGAGGACGGTGGTCGCGCCCTCGGTCCGCGGCAGCCGCGCCAGCAGCTCCCGCGTCGCCGGCTGGCCGATTCCCACCAGGGCGTCGAACGCCGCCGTCCGCGCCGCCGGGCTGTCGTCGTCCAGCACCTTCACCAGAGCGGGGATGGCCTTCCGGTCCTGCCGGAGCCCCAGGCCCCGGGCCGCATGGGCGCGCACCTCCGGGTCATCGTCCTTGAGCGCCGAGCGTAGCAGCTTGACCGCCTGATCGTCCTCCAGGTAGCCCAGCGCCCGGGCCGCCTCCGCCCGCACCTCCGGGTCCTCGTCGCGGATCTCCGATCGCAGGACGGCGATCTGCGGCGGGAGGGCGAAGAACCCGCCGATGGTCCAGGTCTTGATGCCGGGGCGCACCACCTGCACGTCGATCTTCCGGCGGCGGCCGTCCCGGGCCGGGTCGTCGGAGTAGTACGCGAGGTAGTACTGGTCCTGGAGCTGGCGGGCGATCCGCCGCAGCAGGCCAGGCATGTCGCCGCTGGTGTAGTAGATGAGCCCGCCGGTCTCCTCCACCAGGTTCTCGATGGCCAGGCGCCCCTGGGACGGCGGGCCAGGCCAGATGAGCGTGATCTGGGTCCCGGATCGCTGGGCCCGCCGGGCCAGGTCCAGCAGGTAGTTGTTCTGGAAGAAGTTCACGTTCAGGCGGAGCTGATCGTCCCAGCCGTCGGTGAGCGCGAGGATCACGCGCCGGCCGGGCCGATCCCGCATCTCCCCGAGCGCCTGGTCGATGGCGTCGAACAGCGGGGTGGAGCCGCCGGCGGATCCCATCTCCGCGAGGGCGGGGTCGAGGGGGTCCCCCGCGCTCACGAACTCCTGGACGATCTCGAAATCCCCGCGCAGCACCGTGGCGACGGCGACCTCGTCCTGCGGGCGCAGGGCGTCCAGCAGCGCCTCCACGGCGGCCCGCAGTCCCGGCAGGTGGACCCGCATCGACGAGGAGCGGTCCACGAGGATGAGGATGCTCAGCGGACGATCGTCCCGATCCCCCTCCCGCCCGAAGTCGCTCAGCTCCTGCGGGCGGCCGTTCTCCGTGACCAGGAAGTCCGACCGCTGCAGCCCCTGGATCGTCTCCCCCTCGCCGTCGGTCACCGTGACGCTCAGGCGGATCTCCTCCATCGGGCTGTCGAGCACGGCGACGTACTCGCGCAGGAGGATCGGCGGGATCTTCCGGCTCGCGGTGGTGGACCGGCCGTCGGCGTCCACGGCGGTCACCTCCAGGAGGTGGGCCTCGTACTCCAGCCCGGCGTTCCAGACCGCCTTCCAGGGGGGGGACTCCGGCGCCGCGACCCGCTCCCCGTCGACGCGGAAGACGACGCGCCGGACGGGAGCCGCGGCGTGGGTCACCTCCGCGCGGAGCCGGACCTCCCCGGCCACCGGACGGCCGGCCCGGGGCTCCACGATGCTGATGCGGGGTCCCTCCGCGTCATCGGGGGACGCGGGCACAGCTTCGCCCTGTCCGGCCCCGCCGAGGGCGAGGACCGGAAGCGCAAGCAGGACGGGAAGCGTGGGGACTCTCCACATGCTCGCTGGCCTCGCCGCCGGTGTGCACACGCTCGCCGGACACCCCTCCCCCATTCGCAGGGTATCGACTCCCCTTCGGGGGCGCAAGTTCCCTGCTGCCCGGGGTTACCGGCGCTCCCGCCGGCGCGGTGTATCCTGGGGGAACGCCGTGCGGGAGCGGCAGCGGCAGGGAGGAGCGTCGTGAAGGTCCTGGTCACCGGGGCGACGGGATTCGTCGGGTTCCACGTGGCGCGCCTCCTCGCCGCCCGCGGCCATTTCGTCTCCTGCCTCTGCCGCCTGGGCTCCGAGCGCCGCCTGCGCCTCCCGGAGGTCGGCCGCGCCGAGCGGGTCAGCGGCGACCTGACCGACGCGGAGAGCCTCATCCGCAAGCCGCTGGGCTGCGACGCGGTGGTGAACCTGGTGGGGATCGTGCGGGAATCCCCCGGCTCCGGCCAGACCTTTCACCGGCTCCACGTGGAGGGTGTGGAGAACCTGCTCGACGCCTGCCTGGAGGCGGAGGTCGGCCGGATCGTCCACGTGAGCGCCCTGCGGGCCGGTCCGGAGGCGGACCACCCGTACCGGGCGTCCAAGTACGCGGGGGAGGAGGCGGTCCGGCGCTTCCCGGTGCGCTGGACGATCCTCCGGCCGGCGCTGATCTACGGGCCCGGGAGCGCCACGCTGCGCTGGATGCGCCGGTTGACCCTGGGCGCGCCCCTGCTCCCGGTGCCGGTCCCCGGCCGGCGAACCCGCATCCAGCCCGTGTTCGTGAAGGACCTGGCCGCGGGGATCGCCGCCTGCCTGGAGCGGCCGGCGGCGGAGGGGGAGACGTACGACGTGGCGGGGCCGGAGCCGATGACCGTCGGCGCGATGGTCGCCGCCGTGGCCCGGGCGCGGGGCGTCCCGCACTGGCAGGTCGGGGTCCCCCCCGCGGCGGCGCGCACCGCCGCCTCCTGGCTCCGGCGGCTGCCCGGGCTCCCCGCGCCACCCGGCTCGCTGGACCTGCTCGGGGAGGACCACGTCGCCGACCCGGAGCCCTTCGTCCGGGCCACCGGGGTCCGCCTCACGC
>JASFRI010000405.1:0-3666 GCA_050115015.1 Acidobacteriota bacterium | reverse complement strand
CTCGCGTCGCGCACGGCGGCGACGCTCGGCGGGCTGTTCCGGACCATCGGCTGGCGCCGGTGGGGATCCGCGGCGGCCCTGGCCGCGGCGGCGTTGCTGGCCGCGGCGCTCCTCCGGGCCGGCGGCCGCCTCGAGGGGTGGAGGCCGCGGCGGCGTGGCGGATCGCGGGCCGAAGTCGACGACCTCTACCGGCGCTTTCTGGAGATCCTGGCACGGCGGGGACTGCGCCGCCCACCGCACCTGACTCCCCTGGAGTTCGCGCGGCAGGCGGCCGGGCCCAGCGGATGGCCGGCGGAGGTGACCGCACTGACGGCGATCTTCTGCCGTGGCCGCTACGGCGGCCAGCCTCCGTCGCCGGAGGATCTCCGCCGGGCGGAGGAGCTGCTGCAGACGCTCCGTCGCACGCCCCGGATCACTCCGCCCGCCCCTGCCGGCCGCGGGGATCCAGCGCGTCGCGAAGGCCGTCCCCCAGGAAGTTGAAGCCGAACACCGCCACGGCGATCGCCGCGCCCGGGGCGAGCGCCAGGTGGGGGGCCACCGTCAGGTACTTCATCGAATCCCGCAGCATGCTCCCCCAGGAGGGGGCGGGGGGCTGGATCCCCAGCCCGAGGAACGACAGGCTCGCCTCGGCGAGGATGACGCCGGCCATGGCCAGGGAGGCCTGGATGGCCACCGGTCCCAGGGTCTGGGGCAGGACGTGCCGGAGCAGGACGCGGAGGGGGCCGGCTCCACCGGCCCGTGCGGCCTGGACGAACTGCATCTCGCGGACCCGGAGCACCATCCCGCGCACCAGCCGCGCGAATCCGACCCAGCCGATCACGCACAGCGCGAGGATGGCGTGATCGAGCCCCGGACCGAGGACCGCCACCAGGGCGATCGCCAGCAGGACCCCGGGGAACGCCAGCAGGAGATCCACGAGCCGCATCAGGAGATCGTCCAGCAGGCCGCCGCCGTAGCCGGCCAGTCCCCCCAGCAGAGCACCCACCATCACGGAGACCAGCACCACCACCGTGGCGGCCACCAGCGAGGCCCGGGCCCCCATCATCAGGCGGGCGAGGATGTCCCGTCCGAGATCGTCCATGCCGAGGGGATGGCCCGGACCGGGGCCCAGGAGACGTTGCTCCAGGGACTGCCGGTGCACGGCCTCGGCATCGACCAGCGCGGGCCCGCCGAGCGCCAGCGCCGTCAGCAGCCCGACCAGCACCGCCCCGAGCCAGAGTCCGGTCTGCCGGGGGTTCGTCATGAGAAGCGGATCCTGGGGTCCAGCCAGGCATAGGCGGCGTCCGCCGCGAGGTTCATCCCCATGTAGGACAGCGCGATCACGAGGACGCAGCCCTGCACCAGTGGGAAATCCCGGAAGTCGATGGCGCCGAGGAGCAGCAGCCCCATCCCCGGCCACGCGAAGATGCTCTCCGTGATGATCGCACCGGTGAGGAGCATCCCGAGCTGCAGCGCCAGCACGGTGATCACCGGGATGAGCGTGTTCGGAAGGAGGTGGCGGAAGAAGACCGCGGCCTCCCCCATCCCCTTGGAACGGGCGGAGCGGACGTAGTCGCTCGCCATCTCCTCCAGCAGGCTGCCCCGGATCATCCGCGCCAGGTAGGCGGCCATGGACGTCCCGAGGGTGACCGCGGGCAGGATCACCGAGGCGGGGCCGGACATCCCGGCGACCGGAAGCCAGTCGAGCTGCACGGCGAAGAGCAAGATGAGCAGCGGACCCAGCCAGAAGTTCGGGATCGAGACGCCCAGGATCGAGAAGCCCATCGCCAGCCGATCGATCCAGCCGCCTCGGGCCCAGGCGGCGATCATCCCCGCCGGCAGCGCCACCAGCACCGCCACCAGGGCCGCCGCGCCGGCCAGCGCCAGGGTGGCCGGCATGCGCTCGAGGATCAGCCGCGTCACCGGCCGGCCGTGCTCCAGGGACCGGCCCAGGTCCCCGTGGACCAGCCCCCGCAGGTAGATGCCGTACTGCTGCAGCACGGGAAGGTCGAGATGGAGCTCCCGGCGCAGCGCGTCCCGCTGATCCTCCGGCGCGGTCTCGCCGAGCAGCCGGTCGAGCACCGCACCGGTGGGGATCAGGTGCAGGAGGAGGAAGACCAGCGTCGCCGCGCCGAGGAGCACCGGCGCCATCAGCGCCAGCCGCTTCAGGAGGAAGCGCTTCATGGCGCCCCGGACGCCTCGGCGGCCTCGAGGACGAGCAGCGCGAGCTCCTCCTCGAGGCTGCCCTGCGGCGCCTCGACGATCCTCCCGATCTCCCGCCCGTCGCGGCGCACGAGGATGGTGGGGACGAGGTCGATCCCGGAATCCCCGATCACGTCCGCCGGCTCCCGCTTGTCCCGGTCGACCCCCACCAGCCGCACCATGATCGGCAGCGGCCCCTTCCCCATCGCCTCGCGCCCGGCGCGGGCGCGCTCCAGGATCCGGAGGAGGCGCGGGACCTCACGGGCGGAATCCGAACACCAGGTGCCGAAGAACACCTCGATGGACACGGCGACATCGCCCCCGGCGATCAGCCGGACGGCGCCCGGATCGGGCTCGTAGGCCTCGAACTCCGCCTGGTACGCCGGGTCGTGGTCGAGGACCTCCTCGGGGGTCAGCACGCCGAGAAGCACCACGGCCTCGTCCCCCGGGATCCCCGGCCTGTCCTCGCTGGAATCGGGACGCGGCGTCGCCGCCCCGAGGAGGCCTCCGGAGGCACCGGAACAGGTCGCGCACACGACCAGGAGCGCGGCGGCCGCACCGCCACGGATCACTCCGGCGCTCCCAGGACACGGGCCTGCCGGATCCGGTCTCCCTGCACGAGAACGTCGACCACCTCCATCCCCTCCCGGACCCTCCCGAACACCGTGTACGCCCCCTCCAGGTGCGGCTGCGGCGTGTGCGTGATGAAGAACTGGCTGCCGCCGGTATCCCTGCCGTCGAGGGCCATGCCCACGGTCCCGCGCTCATAGGGCAGCGGCGTGAGCTCGCAGCGGATCTGGCGGCCGGGCCCGCCCCAGCCGTCCCCGCGGGGATCTCCCGCCTGCACGACGAAGTTCGGGACGACCCGGTGGAACGTCAACCCGTCGTAGAAGCCGGCACGGACCAGGTCCAGGAAGTTGCGCACGGTCAGGGGCGCGTCCCGGGAGAACAGCTCCAGCACCACGCGACCGCGATCCGTGTCCAGCGCGACCAGCGGCGCCGCCTCCGACGCCTCCAGAACCTGCTCATAGTAGGCGACTCCCCGGCCCGTTTCCAGCGGTCCCACGTCCGGGACCGCGGCGGCACCGCGGTCCCGGAGGGCGGCGGCGGCCATCCGCCGGATCAGCCCGTCGGGTTCGTCCCGGGCGATCTCCCGCAGGAGGTCGTCCCCGGCCGGGGAGCCGGTCGCCGCCGCCTTCCGCACGACCGCGACGCGGACGTCGTTCTGGGGATCCCCGGCGGCGGCCGCGGCGGCCGCGCGGAGGAGGTCGATGCTGTCTTCGTTCGCGGGCAGGATACCCACGGCCGTGGCCCGGACGGCGAAGTCCTCCGAGGCGAGCCCCTCCGTCGCGAGGGCGACGGGATCCGCCCCGTCCCGGCCGGCCAGGGCGGAAAGCGCCGCCGCGGCCACCTGGGGGGAGGGATCGCCGAGCAGGCGGTGCAGGGCCCCGTCGGCCCGCTCGTCGCCAAGCCCGGCGAGGACCT
>JASFRI010000404.1:0-3707 GCA_050115015.1 Acidobacteriota bacterium | reverse complement strand
GCTGGACACCAACGTTCTCCTGGACGTCTTCCTGGCGGACCGAACACACGGGAGGGCATCTCAGGCAGCCCTCCGGGAAGCCTACGACGCCGGGGGATTGGTGGCCTGCGAGGTGGTTTGGGCCGAGGTGGCGACGTTCTTCCCCGCAGGGGAGGCTGCCGAGGCGGCCATGGAGAGACTGGGGGTGCGCTTCGTCCCCATGGACCCGGCCGATGCCCTGGAAGCTGCCGCCCGCTGGTCCCGCTTCCGGGCCCGAGCTCCGGGGGAACCCCGGCGCATCGCCGCGGATTTCCTTATTGGCGCCCATGCCCTCCGCCACGCCGACCGCCTCCTTACCCGAGACCGGGGCTTCTACCGCGTCGCTTTCCAGGGGCTGAAGGTGGTGGATCCCGGGTCCGGTGGGGGATGAAGTGCGCGGTAGGGCGTCGTATGCGATCTAGTATGTTCATAGGACGCGGCGGTACGGCCGTGCGCCCGCCGTCTCCGTCGCGCGCCCCACCACCGGGAGCTACGAATGCTCGCATTCGGACCCGTTCCCTCCCGCCGGCTCGGCCGGAGTCTCGGGATCAACAACATCCCGCCGAAGATCTGCCCCTACTCCTGCATCTACTGCCAGTTGGGGCGAACCAACCAGGAGAGCGTCGATCGGAAGCCCTTCTATGAGCTGGACGTGGTGCTGGAGGAGGTGCGGGCCAAGGTGGCCGCCAGCCGCCAGGCCGGGGAGTCCATCGACTACCTCTCCTTCGTACCCGACGGCGAGCCGACGCTGGACGCGAACCTGGGCCGGACGATCCGGGCCCTGCGGCCACTGGGGATCCCCGTCGCCGTGATCAGCAACGCCTCCTTGATCGACCGGGAGGACGTGCAGGCGGACCTGGCCGAGGCCGACTGGGTGTCCTTGAAGGTCGATGCGGTGAGCGAGAAGCTTTGGCGGAAGATCGACCGGCCGCACGGCCGTCTCCGGCTCCAGCCGATCCTGGACGGGATGCACACCTTCGCCGCCGATTTCACCGGCGAGTTGACGACGGAGACGATGCTCCTGGCCGAGCTCAACGACACGGAGACGGAGCTCCGGGCCATTTCCGGACTGGTGGGGGAGCTCGCCCCCAACGTGGCGTACCTGTCGGTCCCTACCCGGCCTCCGGCCGAGACGTGGGTCCGGCCGGCAAGCGAAGAGGCCATCGCCCGGGCGTTCGAGATCTTCCGCTCCGCCCACGAGCAGGTCGAGCTGCTGGTGGGTTACGAAGGCGACGCCTTCGCCACCACCGGCGATCCGGAAGAGGACCTGTTGAGCATCACCGCCGTGCACCCCATGCGGGAGGCGGCGGTCCGGCGGCTCATGGATCGGGCTGGAGCCGACTGGGCCCTGGTGGAAGAGCTGGTGCGAGAGGGACGGCTCGTGGAGGCCCGCTACGGCACGCACCGGTATTTCCTGCGCCCCATCAAGAAGCCGAACCAACCCTGTCCGGGAGAGGCCGCTCCGTAACTCCATCCTGATCCCCGATACCATGATCGAGGTTCGAAAATGAGAGTCAGCACGGTCGGTGAGATGCGACGGCTCGATCAGGGTGCCATCGAGGAATTCGGGGTGCCCGATCTCCTCCTGATGGAGAACGCGGGGGAGGCGGTCTACTACGAGATCGTCCAGACCCTGGGCATCGACGGACGACGCTTCACCGTCATCGGCGGGCCGGGGAACAACGGCGGAGACAGCTTCGTGGTGGCCCGCAAGCTGCACTCCAGCGGCGCCCAGGTCCGGGTGCTCATCTTCGCCGAGGTGGACCGTTTTGCGGGACCGGTCCAGATGAACTACGAGATGATCCACCGGGGTGGCGTCCGGATTCTGGTGGATCCCACGTCCGACGAGATCGCCGAATCCCTGAGCTGGTGTGACGTCGTAGTGGACGGACTGCTGGGCACCGGCCTCACCCGGGAGGTGGAAGGGCGGTTCCGCCAGATCATCGAACAGCTGAACAGCGCGGAGAAACAGGTGGTGGCCGTGGACATCCCCTCCGGGGTGGACGGCGACACCGGTCAGGTGCGGGGGGTGGCGATCCGTGCCGACACGACGGTCACCTTCGGCCTGCCCAAGCGCGGCAACCTTCTGCCGCCGGGGTCCGCCCTGAACGGTCGCCTGGTGGTGACTCACATCTCCTTTCCTCCGAAGCTGCTGGACGACAGCGGCATCCTCGTCTCCGTCACCGAGCCGTCCCGACTCCCGGCGGGTCCCATCGGCCACCGGGACAGCTCCTCCGGGGAAGTCCTGTGCATCGGCGGTTCTCGGGACGCCTTCGAGGCTCCGGGACTGGCCGCCCCGGCCGTCCTCCGGGTCGGGAGATGCAGGGTCCGCCTGGCCGTTCCGCAGTCGACCATCTCCTTCTTGGCGGAGCTGGACAGCCAGATCGTGCTCGCGCCGCAGGCCGAGACGCCTTCGGGCAGCCTGGCGCTGAGTACCCTGGAGGGATTGCTGTCTCTCGGTCGCGATGCCGATTTCGTCGTCCTCGGGCCGGGGCTCCCATCGGACCCGGAGACCCGGGAGTTGGTCCGTCGCCTCGTCGCCGGGCTCGAGAAGCCGCTGCTTATCGCCGGGGATGGAGCCACGGCCGTCGCCGCGGCACCCGAGGTGCTGCGCCGGCGACCGGGGGGCACGGTCCTTCTTCTGCCCCACGACGAGCTATCCCGTATCACCATCACCAGTCCCCCGACATCCGACCGGGAGGGCGATCCGATTCCCCCCCTCCAGGACGTGGCCGAAGCGCTGGGGATCATCCCGGTCCTCCAGGGCGACCCCACGCTCATCGGCTTCCCGGACCGACGGGTGAGCCTCAACTTGACCGGTACCTCCGTACACGCCCTGGCCGGTTCCGGCGAGGTCATGGCGGGGACCATCGCCGCCATGTACAGCCTCGGTCTGCCCCTGGAGGAGGCCGTGAAGACGGGGGTCTTCCTGCACGGCGCCGCCGGGGATTCGGCCGCCCGGGGCCGGGACCCCGGTGGGATCGACACCAGGACGCTGCTGGAGCAGGTGCCCGTCGCCGCCGAGGCGTTGCGGGACCATTATGACGACATCCGGGCCGAAGGCCCCGGTACCATCAAGGTGATCTGATGAGAGCTTGGGTACTGACGAAAACGGCGCCCCTCCAGGAGCATCCGCTGGAGCTGACCGAGTTGCCGATGCCGCAGCCGGGGCCCGGCGAGGTCCGGGTGCGCGTCCTGCTCTGCGGGATCTGCCGCACCGACCTGCATATCGCCGAGGGCGATCTGCCGGCGGGGAAGGAGCGACTCGTCCTCGGTCACGAGATCGTCGGCGTGGTCGATGCGGTGGGGGAAGGAGTGACCCGGGTCCGGACCGGCCAGAAGGTCGGGGTGACCTGGATCGGTCGCACCTGCGGTGTCTGCAGACACTGTCTGGCCGGAAGGGAGAACTACTGCCTCGACTTCCAGGCGACGGGGCGGGACGTGGACGGGGGGTTCGCCGAGTATACCCTGGCTCGTGAAGAGGCCGTTTTCTCACTGGAAGGGATTCCACAGTCCGACGAATCCCTGGCCCCTCTGCTCTGCGCCGGGGTGGCCGGCCACTGCGCCTTCCGACTGCTGAACACGGAGGACGGCCATCGGATCGGACTCTACGGTTACGGCCCCACCGCGTACTACGTCCTGCGGGTCGCCGCCCATCTCGGCCTGTCCATCTGCGTGAGCAGCCGCTC
>JASFRI010000403.1:0-3719 GCA_050115015.1 Acidobacteriota bacterium | reverse complement strand
GGGGAGAACGGGGTTGTGCCGTGGCGGGGCCCACCCAGGATCAGGCAGACAAACTGCTGTCCTAGAGATACTTATCTGCTCCGGCGAGCCGACCGATCGCGGGTGCGGGCGGCCGGCCGGACCGGAAAACCTGACCGATTTTCGGGGACGGAGGCCTCCGTCCCCGAGAATTTGTCATGTTTGGGGGGGCGTCAGGGGCCGATCCGGGCGGTGCCGAGGAGGCCCTGGGTGGTGTAGCCGCTCTCGGACTTGACGACGCGCGCCCCCCACTCGATGTCGACGGTGGCGGGCAGGAGGGGCACCTCGTCGATGATGAAGCAGCAGAGGCTCAGGCCCGCCCCCGGAGGCGCGAAGGTCAGGTCGAACGCGCAGTGGAACGTGCCCAGCACGACGACCCGGTTGGCCCCGCGAAGGGCAAGGCTGACGTCGTACTCGTTGACCTGGTCCCCCTCGACCGTGTCCTCGAACAGGACGCTCAGCGCGGCGATGTCCCCGGGATAGAAGCGGCTCTCCGCGACCGCGGCGAAGCAGGAGTTCGACGGGTTGCCGGTGGCGTCGCTGGTCACGCCGCGCAGGTTCTGCTGGAACTCCAGGACCGGGAACAGCGGCCGGTCGAGCGGCCGGACCGCGGTCCCGGCGGCGCCGAGGAACGGCCCGTCATCCGCGACGTCCTGGCCATAGGCAGCGCCCGAGGAACATAGCGCGATCGCGACGACCAGCAGGATGGGCAGGGAGGCTCTCATGGGGCACCTCGTTTCGTCGTGGAGGACGCATCCCGCCGGTCGCGCCGCCGGGGACGGGATCGCCCCGCCGGCCGGCCGCGCGGGGTGCGTCGGAATTCTCGTCGATGAAAACAGGCTACGCCCGAGGGATACCCGGGTCCATCCCGCCGCGCCGAAACCCCGGCCATGGCTGTCAACCGCGGACCGCGAGTGCACGTCGATGTGCTGCAGGAGACATCGACACGTTCACGGGACGCGGCGGAACCGCAGGGGAAGGGCCAGCGAGCAGGACCCTCGACGCGAGAGGGACGGGTGAGCGAAACGGCAGACCCCGCGGGGGGAGTGGCGGGCGGCCCGGTTCTTTCGTGCAGCACCTGGCTCCTCCGTTCCCGGCGATGCGAAGGGCCGAGGAAGGCGTGCCCTCCGGGAGCGGCAGTGCGGCGGGCGTTCATGGCCGCCTGGATGACCAGGCAGGGTTCTGCAGCGGGGGGATCCTACCGGCGCTGCGATGCACCCATCCGGAGCGAACTGGTGAGGTTGCCTCCGCGTCGAGGTAGGACTCCCCGACCGTCGCGAGGTGGCGGTGCCCGTCCCCTCCCGGGACCGCGGCCCGAACCGGCTCCGCGATGGAGACCGGAGTCGCAACCCCCAGCCGGTGCAGGCGGCAGACCGCCGCCGTCCTCGCTTCCCAGGGGGACGCGCCCGGCCGCGGCGGAGCTCCCGCCCGCTTCCCACAACCGGGGCTTGCGGTCGTTCGCCGGTCCCGCCGAGGATCTTCACGTTCTTCGAACCCAAGAACTTGCGATGGATGTGCTTCCTTCCGTCGCCTCGCGGTCCCCGCGCCCCTCGGTCGCCGCGGACAAACTGCTAGAATCGAATCAAGCCTGCCGCTTCCCTGAAGTGCTCCGGCCCCGGCCCCCGGGCCGGGAATGAGGGAGGCGTCTTGGACGGCAAACGCTTCGACCGGCTGAGCAGCCTCGAGACCACGGCGGATCTCCTGGAGCGGGTCCGGACCGGCGAGGAGGACGCCCGGGACCGCCTCGTCCGTCGCTTCCTCCCTGCCCTGCAGCGCTGGGCCCGGGGCCGCGTCCCCGATGCGGCCCGCGATCTCACCGATACCGACGATCTCGTGCAGGTCACCTTCCTGCGTGCGTTGGATCGGGTGGAGGCATTCGAGCCTCGGGGGCAGGGCTCCTTCCTCGCCTACCTGCGGCGGAGCCTCTCGAACGCCATCAAGGACCAGCTCCGGCGCGCGAAGGTCCGACCGGCGCGCACGGAGCTGGATCCGGACCAGCCGGCGGCGGCGCCGTCCCCGCTGGAGGAGGCCATCGGCGCGGAGATGTACGAGCGCTACGAGAAAGCCCTGGAGGGGCTCTCATCACGGCAGCAGGAGGCGGTGATCCTGCGGGTGGAGCTGGGCTTCACCCACCGGGAGATCGCCGATGCCCTCGGGTTCCCCACCCCCAACGCGGCGCGGATGCACCTGGCCCGGGCGCTGGTCCGGCTGGTGGAGGTGATGCAGCCCGGCCAGGCGCGATCGATGAGCGACCCGGGGCGCGGCGGAGGTGAGCCATGACGACGAGGCAGGACACGCTCCTCAGGGTCGCCGAGCGGGTGGCGGAGGGCAGCGCGATCGACTGGTCCGCGGAGCGCCGCAGCCAGCCGGACCTCCGGGCGAAGCTGGACGTCCTGGAGGCGCTGGAGACCCTGTCGCTGCGGACCGCCATCGGAGCCGGGTCGTCCTCGTCGCTTGCCGGCGAGACCCCGGCCCCTCCCACCGCCACGGTGGACGACCCCGGCATCCCGGAGAGCTGGGGCCACCTGCAGATCCGCGATCGCATCGGCGGAGGCGCCTTCGGCGAGGTCTACCGAGCCCACGACCCGCAGCTCCAGGTCGACGTCGCGCTGAAGCTCCAGCGCGCGGAGCTCGGCTGCAGCGGCGAGGCCGCCCGGCGGTTCCTGGACGAGGCTCGCCGGCTCGCCCGCGTGCGGCATCCGGGGGTCGTGGTGGTGCACGGCGCCGACTGCCACGACGGCCGGCTCGGCCTGTGGACCGAGCTCCTGGAGGGGGAGACCCTCGAAGAGCTGATCGAGCGCAATGGCACGCTGGGGGCCGAGGAGGCCTCGCTCATCGGCCTGCAGCTCTGCCGCGCGCTGGCCGCGGTCCACGCGGCGGGCCTGGTGCACCGCGACGTCAAGCTGGCGAACGTGATGCGGGAGAAGGGAGGCCGGATCGTCCTGCTCGACTTCAGCGCCGTGTCGGAGCAGACCGGAGGGCGTTCCGCCGGCGACGTCCGGCTGGAGGGCACCCCCCTGTTCATGGCGCCGGAGGTCCTCGCAGGGGAGGAGGCGACGCCGCCGGCGGATCTCTACGCCCTCGGCGTGCTGCTCTACCGGCTGGTCAGCGGTACGTATCCCGTCCAGGCGGATGACCTCGGGCAGCTGCGGGAGAGGCTGCGGCGCGGGGAGGCGACGCCGCTGCGGGACCGGCGGCCCGATCTCGCGGCCGGCTTCGTGCAGGTGGTCGACCGGGCCCTGGCACCGCTCCCGGAGCGTTTCCACACGGCGGGCGAGATGGAGCGCGCGCTCGCGACGGCACTGGGCCCGGCGAAGGTCCTCGGGGAGCCGGAGCGGGTGGGAAGGCGGACGTGGATCCGGCGCCTGGGCCTGGCGGCGGCGGCGGTGATCGCGCTGACGGCCGGGTGGCTGTGGATCCCCTGGTCCTCCCCGCTGGAGGTCGACGCGGCGCTGTTCCGCATGGCAGGAGATCGGCCGGTGCGGATCCCCGCGGGCGCCCGGGTTTCCCCCGGCGACCGCCTGATGCTGGAGCTGCGGCTCAGCCGGTCGGCGCACGTGGTGGTGCTGGACGAGGACCTGGCGGGTCGGGCCTTCGTCCTCTTCCCGCTGCCGCACCTCGACCTGCAGAACCCGCTGACCGCCGGGGTGACCCTCCGGCTGCCGGGCTCCGTGGAGGGCGAGGGCCGCTACTGGCAGATC
>JASFRI010000402.1:0-3751 GCA_050115015.1 Acidobacteriota bacterium | reverse complement strand
ACCACCAGGACCCCTCCGCCCGGGAGCTGCTCGGGGTTCCGGTATCGGGTGGGGACGACCTGGGTGACGTCCGGGGATAGGAAGCGGGCCATGTCCGGCACGCGGGGCGTGTCGTTGTGCCCGGTCGCCACGACCACGTTCGCAGCCGTCCACGAGGCGTCGCTCGTGGTCACCCGGAACCCGTTCCCGTCCCGCTCGACCCCGGTCACCGACACCCCGGTTCGCACCGGGGCATCGATGGATCGGGCGTAGGCATCGAGGAGCTCGACCACCTCGTCCCGGGACATGAACCCGTCGGGGTCCGGGCCCCGGTACTCGCGGCCGGGAAGCCTCGTCTGCCAGCGGGGAGTGAGGAGGCGGAGGGACTCCCACCGTTCGGACCGCCAGCGCTCTCCCACCCGTCCCCGCTCGAGGACGACATGGTCGATGGCCCGCTCGGTGAGGCACCGGCTCATGGCCAGGCCGGCCTGCCCGCCGCCGATGATGAGGGTGTTGGTGCGTTCCATGGCTCTTCCTCCTCCGGCTCGCTGGAGCCGGGGGCGGACCGCCCGCTAGGAGCGGGCGGCCTCGCCGTTCACCGTGATGGACACGGGAACCCCGTTGGTGAGCACATCGAAGACGGCCGAGCGGTCGCGGGAGCGTTCCACGATCTGGCGGAGCTTCTCCTCGCTCGCGTCGCCCTTGATCTTGAACTCCACGCGGATGCTCTCGTAGCCGTTCCGGACCTCGTTCGAGATGCCGAGCAGGCCCTGCATGTCGATGTCGCCCTCGACGCGCGACTCCACCTCGTAGAGCGTGATCCCGCGGGCGGCGGCGATGTTGCCGATGCCGGCGGTGAGACACCCCGCCAGCCCGTGGAGCAGGAACTCGACGGGGGTGGGGGCCCGGTCGCGTCCGGTGAACACCTCGGGGTGATCCGCGTCGTAGGTGTACTCGCGGATGTGGCTCTGCTCCCCGCCCGCTCCGCTGAACTCCAGGAAGGTGGTCCGGGAGTGCGTTCCCTGCTGCCACCGGTTGGTGGCGCGGAACTGGAACTTGTTCAGCTCGCGCTGCTCGGTCAGCAGGTTGATGGCACCGAAGAGCTGGGGGGTGTCCACCCCGTTCAGGGGCATGGGCTCGCGCTTCTTCTGCATCGTGTTCTGCGTCATCGGGATCTCCTTCGCCGGGGGGGCCGGGGATTCGGCCTCTCCGTGCCGGCGTCGGGACCAAGCAAATGCAGGCCGTGTGCCAGAGGGGCGCAATCTTGTAATACCTTGGCATGTGGATATTTAAAAGAATCGCTCGGCAGCGACACGCGCGGCGAGATCTCGTCGCGACGAAATTCCGCCGCGATTCCCCGACGAGATCTCGCCCCGGCGTGTCTATACTCGGGGGACCGGGGAGTCCCCCACGCCCCGTAGTTCCCCACTCGTGCCGGAGGCAATAACCGTTGTCCACGACCCCCCGTCGCCTCGACGAGGAAGCGGCCCTGCGAGCCGTGGTGGAAGGCACCGCCTCGGAAACCGGGGAGAACTTCTACCGGGCGCTGGTCAACAACCTCGCCGACACGCTCGATACCCACGGCGCGTGGCTGACCGAGTACCTCGAGGGAACGGGGTTCATGCGCGCCCTCGCCTTCCGCCTCGGGAATCGCCTGATCGACGACTTCACGTACAAGCTGGCCGGCACGCCCTGCGAGGTCGCGATCCTGGAGTCCCGCGTCGTCCACATCCCGGATCGCATCACCGAGCTGTATCCCGACCAGCC
Source organism: Acidobacteriota bacterium (assembly GCA_050115015.1). Classification (GTDB taxonomy): domain Bacteria; phylum Acidobacteriota; class Polarisedimenticolia; order CBDVAL01; family CBDVAL01; genus JASFRI01. The sequence goes on along the minus strand of JASFRI010000402.1, from coordinate 2,005 downwards.
CGAGGCCCTGCAGAAGGCGGGGATCGTCAGCTACCTGGGAGCGCCCCTCCTGGCCGCCGACGGGAAGGTCCTGGGGCACCTGGCCGTGATCGACAACCGCCCGATCCCGCCCGAGAAGCGGTTCCTGGATCTCTTCCAGATCTTCGCCAACCGCGCCCTCGCCGAGGTGCGGCGCCTCCGGCTCGAGCAGGACCTGCGCGAAGGCCGGGAGAGCCTCAGCATCCTGATCGACAGCGCCATGGATGCCATCATCGAGCTCGACGCGGATCTCCGAATCACGCTCCTGAACACGGCCGCGCAGCGACTCTTCGCAACCTCGGGCGAGGCCGTGTCCGGTCGGGAGATGGCGTGCCTCCTCGGGGACGAGGCCTCCGGGAAGCTGTCGGGGCTGGCGAAGGAGCTGGCGGGACGGAGCGAGGGTAACCCGTATCTCTGGATCCCGGACGGGCTGGCCGCCTCCCCTCCCGGGGGACCGACGTTCCGGGCCGAGGCCACCCTCTCCCGGTTCGAGCGGAACGGAGCCACGTTCTACACCCTGATCCTGCGGAACGTGGAGGACCGGATCCAGGCCGAGCGCAAGATCCGTGATCTCACCGCGCAGACGAAGTACCTGCGGGAGGAGATCGAGGCCGACCACGGGTTCCAGGAGATCATCGGGCGGAGCCGGCCGCTGCGCGAGGCGTTGAAGGCGGTGGTCCAGGTGGCGGCCACCGACGCCACCGTCCTGATCACGGGAGAAACGGGAACGGGCAAGGAGGTGTTCGCGCGCGCCATCCACGACCGGAGCCCCCGCAAGGACCGGCCGATCGTGAAGGTGAACTGTGCCGCGATCCCGGCCGCGCTCATCGAGAGCGAGTTCTTCGGTCACGAGAAGGGTGCGTTCACCGGAGCCACGCAGCGACGGGAGGGACGATTCGCTCTTGCCGACGGGGGAACGATCTTCCTCGACGAGATCGGGGAGCTTCCCCTGGAGCTTCAGGGCAAGCTGCTTCGCGTCCTGCAGGAGGGGGAGTTCGAACCGGTGGGAGGATCCCGCACGCGGAAGGTGGATGTGCGGGTCCTGGCCGCCACCAACCGGGACCTGAAGGCCGCCATGGAGAGCGGTGCGTTCCGCGAGGACCTGTACTACCGCCTGGCCGTCTTCCCGCTGCACCTGCCGCCACTGCGGGAACGGGGAGAGGACGTGGTGCTGCTCGCCTCGGCCATGCTCGACCGCATGGCGAGGAGACTCGGCCGCCGTCCCGAGGCCCTTTCCGAGGAGGACGTCCGGTCGCTCCGGGCCCACTCCTGGCCCGGGAACATCCGGGAGCTACGGAACCTGGTCGAGCGCGCCCTCATCACCTCCCGGGGGGAGCCCGTCCGGATCGCGGACCTGCTGTCCAGCCCGGGGACCGGCAAGGCAGCCCCGGCGGAGGAGCCGGGGGCGGAACCGACTCCGGGCACCCTGCGCGAGATCCTGACCGAGGACCAGGTGCGGGACTTCCAGCGCGAGAACATGGTGGCGGCGCTGCATCGATGTGACGGGAGAGTCGGGGGCAGGAACGGCGCCGCCGAGCTCCTCGGCATCAGCCCATCCACCTTCAAGTCGCGAATGAAGGCGATGGGCATCCAGCCGGAGAAGGGAGTCCCCCATGCCTGATACGAGGACGAATACATGACCCCGGCGAAGGAGGCGTGGCCCTCGGGTGCTCCCCGGGTCGGACAGCGCGCGGAACGAACCCGCGAGGTCCTTGCGAACGACATCGAGCTCTTCACGGCCATCTCGGGGGATCGCAATCCCCTGCACTACGACGAGGCGCGGGCCAAGGCGAGCGCGTTCGGGGAGATCATCGTGCAGGGGGGCGTCACCAGCGCGATCCTGAACGCGGTGGTGGCGGAGGACCTTCCCGGCCCGGGGACGGTGTTCCTGCACGTGGACTGGAACTTCCGGGCCCCGGTGCGGCCCGGCGACCGGATCACGGGCGCGGTCGAGGTTCTGAAGGTGCGCGCCGACAAACCCGTCACG
>JASFRI010000401.1:0-3751 GCA_050115015.1 Acidobacteriota bacterium | reverse complement strand
GTCCGGAAGCTCCCCAGCGGGACGCCGTTCTCGGACTTGCAGGCCACGGTGCAGGCGTGACAGCCGATGCAGCGGGAGTGGTCGATGACGAAGCCGAGTTGCACCAGAACCCTCGTTGGGAGACGAGCCGGGCGTCATCATAGCGTCCTTGGGCCGGGACCGGAAGGCCTTGCGCCGCGCGGCGGGCTCTGTTGAGATAGGAGCTTTGCTGGCAAACCCCCGGAGAGGCCGTTGCTGTCCGAGAATCCCCCCTACCCCTCGGTGCTGCGCATGGCGGCACCGCTGGTGGTCTCCTTCGTCATGCGGGCCCTGTTCACGTTCGTGGACACCGCCTACGCAGCGACGCTGGGAGACGCCGCCGTGGCGGCCATCGGCCTGACCGTCCCCTTCGAGTTCATGATGATCGCCCTGTGGGTCGGCCTGTCCACGGGCCTGACCTCCTGTCTCTCCCGGGCCATGGGCGCTCGGGAAGGGCGAAACATCGAGAGCTACGTCCGGACGAGCTGGGTGCTGGTCCTCTGGATCACCCCCCTGTTCGCCCTGACCGGTCTCGGGATCTGGCTCCTGGCCCCACGGACCGGCCTCGACGCGGACGTCGCCCGGAGCTTCCAGATCTACGGCACGACCCTCGTCGTGGGCTCGGCCCTGACGAGCTTCTGGTCGGTCATCCCCGACTCGCTCATCAAGGCCCACCACGACACGAAGTCGACCATGTGGGCCGGGATCTGGTCGAACGTCATCAACGTCACCCTGAACACGATCTTCCTGTTCGTGTTCCACTGGGGGATGTTCGGGATCGCCTTCTCCACCGTGCTGGGGAGGATCGGCGGTCTCACGTATGCGATCCTGAGGGCCCGCGCCCACGAGGACCGGCGTCAGTCCACCGGGAGGGACACGAGCCCCGCGGTAGACACGAGCCCGTATCGCAGCATCCTCTCCCTCGCGATCCCCTCGTCCCTCACCTTCGCCCTGATGTCGGGAGAGTCCGCGGTGGTCAACGCGCTGCTGGCGACGCTGCCCGCCGCCACGGAGGCCATCGCCGCCTACTCGATCTTCTACCGGGTCCTGCTGTTCGCCATGAACCCGGTGATCGCCTGCGGCGTCGCGATGCTCCCGTACGCCGCCAAGCGATTCGGAGAGCGGGACCTCGCAGGGCTGCGCCGCGGCCTGCGCGAATGCGCCGTCGCCTCCACCGTCTACGCCGTCGTCCTGGTGGGCCCGGCCTTGCTGATCGGCAGCCATTGGATCGCGGGGTGGCTGGCGGAGAGCCCGATCACGCGACAGTTCACCGAGGTGCTCCTGCGCTTCGTCCCGCTGATGGTCCTGCTGGGCTCCCCGTTCCTGCTGGTGCGCCCGGTATTCGAGGCGATGGGGCGCGGCCGGCCGGGTCTGCTCGTGGCATTCGTCCGCTACGCACTGCTCACGTTCCCCGCCGCCTGGGCGGGGATGCACCTGGCCACGTCCCTGGGTCACCCGCCGATCTACGGCCTGGTGACCGGGCTCGTCCTGGTGGCCGCGATCAGCTCCGCGATCTTCCTGATCTGGCTGCGCTCGACGCTGCAGACCGGCGAGTCGCTGCCGCCGCTCCCCGCGGCCGCCCCCCCGGAGCCCGAGACGACCTGATCCATGGTGGTGCGGAGGTTGTCCCTCCGGCGCCGTCGGCCGGAACTTCCCACCACGACCCCCGTTCTTCCAGCCGCATCCGGGGCATGTCGGTTCCGGACAGGGACGGTGCCGCTGCGCGGCTCCCGCACCGCCCGCGGCCTCGGCGTCGACGGCCGCGGTGGGCGTTTCGGGGCCGGGGCGCAACAACCTGCGCACCACCATGAGCCGGGCCCACGCCGCTGTGGGCAGGCGGTGCTCCGGGTCCTATGTTCCTCGAGGGGGGCACGGTTCCGCCTGCGCGGATCCGGACACCTGCCGCCGGTCGACGGACCGGCGGCAGGGAACCGGAGATCATGGAGCGAGACGATTCCGGGGGCAACGCGCCCGATGCGGTCGGGGCGTCGGTCGAAGGTCTGCCGGTGGAGACCTGGATCGACGTCTGCCTGAGTGACATCCACGCCGCCGTCGAGGGGCTCCTGCCCGCGATGGGCACGACGGGCGCCCGGGATCGCCTCGAGGCGCTCCTCGGCTTCAGGCCCCGCCCCGAGCTCCTGTCGATCCTCCGGCAGGTCGCCTCGGCACCGGAGCGCTCGTCCCTGCGGATGGGGCTCGGGCGCGTGCTGATCGCCCTCGCCATCCTGACGCGGCGGGAGCTCCACGCGCTGATGGAGCCCCGGCGGCTGGACCCGGCGTTCCTCCGGCGCCAGGCCGCGACGCTGCCGGCGCTCGCCCACCGGATCCAGGGGCTCGAGGAGGACATCCGGACCATGCAGCCCGCCGGCGGACCGGCGGAGCGCGAGCGACTCCGGAACCTCCGCGTCACCCTGATCCCACCGCTGTCGCGCCTGCACGGGCTCGCGGTCCTGGCAGCGCGCCTCGAGGAGCTGGCGGACGCCGCCCGCCGGATGCACGTCGATCCGGACGCTGGACTCTCCCCCGCCGAGGTCGGCTGGTTCCGAGCCGCCGTGGACGCGGCCGCACCCGAGGAGGACTGCGCGCCGCGACCGCTGCTGGACGCGGTGGCGCTCCGGGTGGGGATCCGTGGGGAGCTGGACGCGCACTACCGCGGCGAGGGAAGCCACGACCGTCTGACCGCCTGTGCGGCAGCCCGGGATGTCGCGGTGGAGCGGATCGAGGCGGCGGAGCGGGCGGCCCGGGAGGTGGGCCACGACGCCCTGGTCCGGAGGCTCGTGAGCGTGCGCGAGGGCCTGGAGCGCCTGGACCGCAAGCTCCGGGCGATCCTGCGCGGCTCCGGGGCCCGACCGCAACGGGTCGAGGAGCCGGCCGCCGCGTCCCCGCTCCGCTACCAGCGCGTTGCCTGGGCCGCCGCGGGCACGATCCTGGCGCTCGTGGTCATCGGGATCCTCGTGCTGCCCTCGGGGCCGGGAACGGGGACGGCGCTGCCGCTGGGGATCCGCATGGAGCAACCGCCGGCGACCGTGGAGGCGGAGTTCACGCGGGTGGAACAGCGCGGCGAGGCGGTGGTCGCGGAGATCGCCGGCTGGGCCTGGTCCAGGATGTCCGACGAGGATCGCCAGCAGCGCGTCTACGGTCTCGGGGTGATGAGCTTCGCCCGGGACGTGCGGGAGGTCTGGGTCGTGGACGAGACCGGCCACGAGCTCGCGAAGTGGTTCCGCGGCGGCAGCATCACCCTCCTGGAGCCCGACGTCCCCTGAACCCGGGACCCGCGTAGGGCAGATCGCCCTGGCGGGCCCCGGTCCGGTAGCTGGCCCCCTCGTGACGCAGGAGCCACTCCTTGCGATCCAGCCCGCCGCCGTAGCCGGTCAGCCGCCCGCCGGCGCCGATCACCCGGTGGCAGGGGACGACCAGCGGCACGGGGTTCGCGCCGTTCGCCGCCCCCACGGCACGGACGGCGGTCGGAGCGCCGATGCGCCGGGCGATCTCCCCGTACGAGGCGGTCCTCCCGGCGGGGACCCGCCGCAGCGCCTTCCACACCCGCTGCTGGAAAGCGGTGCCACCCGGATCGACGGGAATGTCATCGAGTGCGTGCAGGTCCCCCTTCACGTACGCCCGCAATCGGGAGACAACGCCGGCGGGATCCCGGCGCTTCACCAGGACGACGTCGCCGAAGCGCCGCTCCAGCTGCCGGCGGGCGCGGTCCCGGTCCCCTCCGAGATCGAGCAGA
>JASFRI010000400.1:0-3757 GCA_050115015.1 Acidobacteriota bacterium | reverse complement strand
GAACGACCGATCCTCCGGGAGCTGGAACCCCTTCTCCCCGGGGCCCGGCTTCGGGCGGGGGGGCACCGGCACGTACGGCCGCCCCTGGGGAACGTCCGGATCGTCCTTGCCGCCCCGTCCGGAGGGTCGGGAATCGGCGACACCGAAGCGCCGCATCGGCCGTCCGACCTCGAAGACCGGCTCCCGGGAGAAGTAGACCGGCACCGTCTCCCCGTAGCCGTAGGCCACCGGGCTGCTCCGGTCCTCGACCTTGGCGGCGAGCAGGCTGCCGTTCGCCTTCAGGCCGTCGGTCGAGGCCACCCGGACGTAGCGCGCGAGCCCGTACTCCACGGCCCAGACCGCCGAGTCGCCGACGGTGATCAGCAGGCCCCCCTCGTCCACGAACCGCGTGAGCGCCGCCACGCCCTCGACCCCCATCCCCGGCCGGATGTCGTCGGTGGCGTCCACGGCACCCCAGTTCGGGGTCAGCTCGCTCCGGCGCCACGGGAGGGCCGGCCCCGCGGGGAAGCCGTTCACCAGGTCGTCGGAGTCGCCGCCGGGCGGCAGGAGGACCACGTCCCAGCGTCCCCGCAGGTCTCCGACCCTGGCCAGGTCCTGGGTGGACAGGTAGTCGTACGGGACGCCGAGGTCCTCGAAGGCGAGCCGGAACCAGCCCTCGTCCTGCGTGTTCGTCCAGGTGTGGACGATGGCAATCCGCGGCAGGCCGAGAGAATGGGCGGCGACATCCGGGAGGCTCTTGAGCGCGCGGCCCGTGAGGTTGAGCTGCCCGAGAATCTTCTCGATCCGGTCCCGGCCGGCGTCCGTCACCTCGACGATCACCGTCCCGGCCGGCAGCGGCGGGTCGCCGGGGATCTCCTCCTCGACGATCCGCATCGGCACGTCGGCGAGGGCGTAGCGCAGCCGGACGAGATCGGTGTCGGCGTGGTTCTCGACGGCGATCCCCGCCGCGCGGTCCGGCAGGGACCGCAGGCCGCCGAGGGCCGCGCCGTCGCCGTCCCAGAGATGCATGGAGACGTCGAGGACCTCCGGGTTGACCACGCGCTTCCACTTCACGTGACGGGCGTAACCGGCGGTCCAGCCGGTGTCGTCGTAGACCCGCTCGTCGCCGCGCACGTACTGGGTGTCCAGGAGCCCGTCGGCGAGCCGGCTGTACGGCTGATCCATCCGGACGACGAAGCTGCCCTCGGGAAAGGAGAGCATGCCTTCGTCCTTCTCGGAATCCTCTTTCCCGTCCTTGTCCTTGCCCTTCTTCTTGCCGCGCTTCACCCTGGAGTCGTCCCGGTCGGCGTCGGCATCCTCCTTCTCGTCGCCCTCGTCGCCGGTCTCCGGGGGCCACTCCTCCTTCACGGTGAAGGCCTCCTCGGCCACGCTCACCTCGACGCCGTGCGTCCGCAGCGTCTCGAGCAGGCCGCGGAGCTGGCCACGGCGCGGCTGGTCCGACGGGAAGACGTAGGCCGCCGGCCCCTCGGTGCGGGCCTTGTCCACCGAGCGCCGGGAGAGGCGATAGAACAGCTCCAGGGCATCCTGCCGGTGATCGGCGGTCCATCCCAGGGCCGTGAGAACCCCGCTCTGCATGAAGTTCGTGTTGTTCCGCAGCGACCAGCGAACCTGGGGAAGCGGCGGGTTCGGGCGGTACCAGGCGCGCTCGACGAAGCTCCGCACGACGCGGTCCTCGGTGGTGGGCACCATGTTGCCGAAGGTCTCGTAGAACCGCCCGAGGGAATTGTGCCCCAGCGCTGCCCAGAAGAGGTAGTTCGGCGCCCAGCCATCGTAGAAGCCGTGGGTCCACACCCCCGGCAGCCCCATGGCGGTGAGCGCCTGCACCTCGTGCACGGCCATGCGCTCCCACTGGTCCACCATCAGCGGATCCAGCCAGGCGTTGTAGGGCCCGGTCCCCGACGAGATGTAGAGGAACGGGATCGACTCGTGGAGGTCGTGCACCACCTGCGGGTGCCAGTCGAGATAGAAGCGCTCGACGTTGCGGGTCAGGGCCAGCGCCTGGCCGATCCAGTCCCGGTTGTTGTCGTGCCGGACGTAATGACCCCAGTAGACCAGTGGCGGAGGGCCCTCGTCCGGGTGTGCCGCGATCCACCGCGAGAGGTCGATCATCCGCTCCCGGCCGTCCACCTCCAGCACGGGGGTCATCACGGTGATGACGTTCTCCCGGATCGAGCGGATCCGCGGCGTCTCATCCACCGCCAGGCGGTAGGCGAGCTCCATCAGCATCTCGGGGCTGCCGGTCTCGGGCGAGTGCAGGCCGCCGGTCAGGTAGTAGATCGGCTTCCCCGCGGCGACCAGGTTCGCGGCGGTCGCGTCGTCGAGGGTGCGGGGATCCGCGAGGCGCGCGGTGATCTCGCGGTAGCGGGCGAGCTCGACGATGGTGGCCTCGTCGGCGACCGCCACCGCGATCATCTCGCGGCCCTCCTCGGTCTTGCCCAGGGAGAAGACCTCCACCCGCGGGGAGGCCACCGCCAGGGCCCGCATGTACTCGTGGATGTCGGCGGCGTAGGTCAGGCGATCGGGAGCACCCGCGATGTAGCCGTGGAAGGCCAGCGGGGTCGGGATGCCCTCCGCCGCCGGGAGGTGATCCACCAGGGGCGTCATGAAGGGGGTTCCGGTGGTCGCCTCGCGGATCGCGGCGGTGTAGGCCGCGTCCCACTCCGGATGGTCCTCGATCGGCTCCGGCGTGTAGGTCGTGTATTCCTGGGTGGAAGCCGCGAGCACCGCGGGGATGACGAGGCAGGCGGCAAAGGCAATCCCTCTCATTGGATCCTCCCGGCCCGGAGCCGGACCCATGGCCGGCCTGCGCAGGCTCGAGAACGCGCGACGGATGGCCCGGACCCCGGACGGGGGAGCGGCCACGACGCCGCGGCGAGATGCGATGTCCCGGTGTGCCGGCGGGGAGCTTCGGGTTCCCGGTCCCCCCGGCGGCCGGTGGAAGACCCGGCCGGGACCTCCTTTCGTGACCGTGCGGCGGACTCGCGTGGCACGGGAGGCGAGCATAGCACGGGCCATGGTTGCCCGGCGGTCCTGGACGGCCGGTGGATCCGCTCGATCCGGTAGCGTCCAGGAGAGACGCGCGGCGCTTCTCTCGGGCGTCCCGGCTGACACCTGCGAACAACGGTTTGCGCTCCCGCTCCACCGGGATACAATTGCCACGGCTCGCATCCAGAGGAAACGGGGAGTTTCCAGCGGTTCGACGGGGCGTCGCGACGCGCCTGCCATGACGGTGCGATCGCCGCGATACACCCGGCAACGAGGACCACGGCGGGCGGAAGACGCGATGGGCAAGCGGAAGATCGTCCCAAACTCTGGTTCGACAAGGGAGCCTTGCCGGTGACGGCCTGAAGGAGCGCCTCATCGTGTGTCTCGAGAAGGCCGGGGAGGGAGCATGAGGAGGAAGGAGATCGCGACGGCATTTCTGGAGGCGGCCGCCTCGGGAGACGTGCGCCGGGCCTACGAGCGGCACGTTCACCCGCAATTCCGCCACCACAACGCCCACTTCAAGGGCGATCCCGAATCGCTCCTGACGGCGATCGAGGAGAACGCCCGCCAGTTTCCCGACAAGACCTACGAGGTGCTCCGCGCGCTGGAGGAGGGCGACCTCGTGGCCGTGCACGGGAGGGTCACGCTGTCGGCGGACTCGCAGTGGTCCGTCATCCACATCTGCCGCTTCGACGGCGACCGGATCGCCGAGATGTGGGAAGCCTCCCAGGAAGTCCTCGCCGACTCCCCCAACGAGAACGGCCTGTTCTAG
>JASFRI010000399.1:0-3766 GCA_050115015.1 Acidobacteriota bacterium | reverse complement strand
GGACCTGCAACGCCTCCTGACGAGGCCGTCCTACCTGGCCGACCTCTATCGCCACTTCCGCCTGCACCCGAGCCCCCCCTCGAAGTTGGTGCGGATCCGGCTGCGCGAGGGGGAGGAGATGCGTCTGTACTGGGAAGGGGAGCCGGAGCGCTTCGTGCTGCCCGGCCCGTACACGGCGTTCGAGCTGGCGGAGGACGGGGAAACTCCGTCGCGCCGTCCGCGCTCCCGGCGTGGGAGCGGCTCCCTGCTCACCCCGCTGGCGGCGGTCGACCCGATCCACGCCGAGGGCCTCCGTGGCACCGCGGTATCCGGCGGGATCGTCTGGGGGCCCGGGACGGCCCGCGCCTCCTGGTCCGTCGAGTCCCCCTTCATCATCACGAACGTCACCCTGCGCGGCCTCCGCCGCGGGATGGAGGAGGGGGAAGGCCGCGTCGAGGTCCGTTCCCCCGGCGGCGAGTGGCAGGCCGCCGGGGATCTCGCGGGGCCCGATGGGCCGTTCGAACTCCGCCTCGAGCCGCTGGACTCCACCTCCCGGCCGCGGGTGATCTACGCCTACGAGATCCGGCTGGAGCGGGACGCCCCGGCCGGGGAGCTGCGCGACCTGGTGCTCCAGACGGATATGCAGCTGAACCCGGCGGCGCTACCGCGACTGCGGGCGGGTACGAACCGGCTGGAGATCCGCGGCGAGACCGTGCCCGGGAGGCCCGTGCGGATCGAGCTTGGATGGGACGAGGGGGCGCGGCCGCTGCCCGTGCGGGTGCCCGGGCCGCCCCCGGCGGACCTCGTCCCCTGTCTCGACCTCGACCCGGATCCGCTGGCCCTCGCAGGGGAAACCCCCTCTCCGGGATGGACCGTCGTGAACCTGGAGCCGCGCGTCCTGACCCGTGACGAGGACCCCACCGGGCCGCTGGAGTACGGGACCGTCCGCGAGCCCGGCCTGCCCGCACGGCTGGAGCTCCGCGTTCCGCCAATCGAGGGGCTCGCCCTGCTGCGCGCCGGCGCGAACATCGAGGCGTGGAAGCCCCATCAGTCTGCCACCATCGAGGTCCGCGCCAGGGGGGAGGCTCCGTGGATCCCGGTCTGGGAAAAAGGGGACAGTCCGTACCCGGAGGTCTACCCCGAGAACACCGTGGAACTCCCCATCGACGGCACGCCCCCGTCGGCGATCCGCTGGGTCCTGGAGGCCCGGGACGGGTCCGGGCCGGAGATCCGCCTGGTCCGGCTCCGGGTACGGGGGTTCTGCACCGCCCCGGCGCGCGGGAGGGACGGCGCTCAGCGGGACGGGGAGGTCAGTTCCCGGTAGCGCTCCAGCACGAACGGCGGGGGATCCGGCTCGTCGACGCGCCGGGGCATCCCAAGTCCGACGCGCCAGCGGTGCAGCCACGAGATCCCCCAGGGCCCCACGTAGGCGTCCTCGGTGCGATAGGCCGGGTCCTCCAGCGCTGCGTCCAGCGACACGACGCGGTAGCCGCGCTCCTGGATGCGATCCAGCATCTGCCCCAGGCAGTCGCCGTTGATCCGGTTCACGTGGATCAGGAGCACCTGGGGGATCTCGCGGCCGAAGGTGTCCAGGGAGAGGGACTCGGCATAGGCGAACGCCACGTCCAGATGTTCCAGGTACGCCGTGCGGACGCGGGCGGCGAGATCGTCGTCTTTCTCCCGCAGCGCATCCCCGTAGACCCGGTCGAAGATGTAGTCGCCATGCTCCACCGTGAACGGCGCCACGCGATAGCCGCGGATCTCGAGGAACTCCAGGAAGGCGTTCTTCGTTTCGGCGTCGGGCCCCGTCTGGTTGAAGGGATAGCGGAAGTAGCGCATCTCCCGCCCCCGTTCGGCCAGCAGGCGTCCGGTGATCACCTCGCCGTGCAGGACGTCGTCCTCGTACTCGCGCAGGGGCGTCTTCTGGAGCCCGAAGTGGGAGAACGTGTGGTTCCCGAGTTCCAACCCCGCCTCGAGCCAGCCGCGCAGGATGGCGACGCGCGCGTCCATCTCGCCCGGGACGTGCAGGTCCCGCTCGGTGACGAAGCCGATGGCCGTCGCCCCGTGGGCACGCAGGGCCTTCACCATGCGGGCGTTGATCGACCGCACCGTGGACAGGTCGTTCCCCGTCCAGCCCTCACCGGCCAGCGGCAGGTCGTCGATGGTGATCGCGACGACCCGCGGACCGCCGGCCGCTTCCGGCGCGGACTCCGCCGGTGCGCGCGCGGTGACGGCCAGCGCCAGGAAGATCACTGTCTGGACTCCGAGCTCCCGGTTCATCGCACCTCCGGCGCCTGCCCACCGTCACAAGGAAACTCCGCGCGCGCGAACCGCCTGCGAGCTGCGCGGCGCCATCATGCGAGGCGGCCCGCCCGCGCCTTCCCCGGTGCCTCGCAGACGACGATCACCCTGCGGGTTGTACTCGCAACGCGGCGACACGGAGCTTCTCGGCACCCCGCGGGCGGCGTGCCATCCAGGATAGACCATCCCGCCGTGTGATGCCGTGGAACCGGCCGTTGCTCGAGATCCAGGGGCGAGATCCGCCGGCGGATCGCCAGCCGCCTGCGGGGGACTCCGTCGCTCCTATCCGCGAAGCCCCGGGAGGTGTGCGACGAGCCAGGTCCGCACGGTGGACCAGCGGCCGGGGGCGAAGCCGATGGTGCGGTGCAGCGGCACGGGCCCGCCGTCGCGGGACAGCCGCAGGCCGTGGTCGGCTCCGGGCAGGACCACGAGCTCGAAATCCCCGTTCCCGGCCCGCTCCAGCGCCGCCCGCATCCGGGGCTCGTTGATCTCGGGGTCCACGTTGCGATCGGCCCCGCCGAACAGCGCCAGCACCGGGATGCGCAGCGTTTCCAGGGCCGGGATCGGATCGTAATGCATGTTCAGCCGCACCCACTCCCACGCCTCCGGGTCGGGGCTGTCCGTCTCGAACACGTAGTCCGGCACGCCCACCTCGACCGCCCGGCGGCGCAGGTCGAGATACTCCTGCCAGCCCTCGCCGGTGCGGGCATAGGCCCACGTTCGCTCCAGCAGATCCCCAGCGAGCTCGATCGCGCTCTCGTCGGCCCCCTCGTCCCGCATCCGGTTCAGGCGGCGCGTCGTCTCCTGCTCCGCGGGGGAGACGGCGGGCGGGACGAACAGCACCAGGAACGACGCGTCGTCCGAGATCGACGCGGCCAGCGGCGCGAACCAACCGCCCCGGCTCGTCCCCGTCAGGCCGATCTGATCCGCGAGGATGTCGGGCCGCCCCCGCAGGTGACGGACGGCGGCCGCGGCATCCTCGGCGGTGGTGCGGAACGGGACGGTGGGGTCGCCTCCCGACTGGCCGTAGCCGCGCTTGTCGTAGATCAGCGCGGCCACCCCGAGGGCCGCGAAGATCTCGGCGTCCCGGCGGATCGAGCCGCGGACGTCCCAGTTGGAGCCGCCCAGGACGACCACGGCGGGGAATCGTCCCGGACCCTCCGGACGGATGAGGGTCCCCGCCAGCGGCACCGCGGCGCCGGCGAACGACACCTCCTCCTCCACGAGCGGCGCCCGGGCCCCGCTCCGGGCGGGCTTGCCGCGCTCGGTCCAGGTCAGACCGGTGACCTCGCCGCCCGCGCCCCGTCGGAAGGTCGCCTCGGCGGTGATCGGCCCGGGCACGTACATGGCCGAGCCGGCGAAGAACTCGCTGGCGGAGCGGGGGAAGAGCGTTCCGTGGCGGCCGGTCTCCAGGTTGGTGTAGAGCAGCTCGCCCCAGAAGCGGGAGCCGATGATCACCGCGCTGCCGTCGGGGAACCGGTAGGTC
>JASFRI010000398.1:0-3770 GCA_050115015.1 Acidobacteriota bacterium | reverse complement strand
CGGACGGGAGCGCCGGTTGGCGCTGCTCCGGGAACGGCTGCACCCGCGCTCGCTGCGCCGGCGCGTCGTCGAGCGCCGGGAACGGCTGGCGCACTCCAGCCACCGCCTGGTCGCCGCGGTCCGGACCGCCGTCGCCGCCCGACGCGGGGAGATGAAGCGCCTGGCGGACGTCCTCGCCTCCATCTCCCCCCTCGCCGTGCTGGCCAGGGGCTACGCCATCTGTCAGGATTCCCATGAGGCGGTGGTCCGGGACCACCGGGAGGTCAGCGCCGGGGACGCCGTCCGGGTGCGGCTCCACCGGGGCTCCCTGGACTGCGAGGTACTGCGGGCGTGCGCCCCCCGCGCGGAGGACGAATGAGCCCGACGAAGAAGAAGAAGGAGGCGGCGGAGCTCCCCTTTGAGGAGGCCATTGCCCGGCTGGAGGGGATCGTGGAGGAGCTCGAGGCCGGGGAGGTTCCCCTGGAGCGATCCCTGGAGCTCTTCGAGGAGGGCGTCCGGCTGTCCCGCGGATGCCTCGGCCGCCTCGACGCCGCGGAGCGGCGGATCGAGCTGCTGCTTCACGACGAGGAGACCGGCGAGGACCGGGCCGTCCCCTTCGCCGCCGGCGAGGAGGAGTGATCCCGATGGCGGATCCCGCTGTGGCCTTCCTGGAGGGGGTGCGGGCCCGGGTGGATCGAACCCTGGACGCCCTCCTCCCCGCCGCGGAGGCGCCCCCCGCCCGCTTCCACGCCGCCCTCCGGCACCCGGTCTTCGCCGGCGGCAAGCGCATCCGGCCCGCCCTGTTCCTCGCGACGGTGCGGGCCCTCGCCGGCGACGAGGACGGCGCGCTGATCCCGGCCGCCGCCCTGGAGCTCGTGCACACCTACTCGCTGGTCCACGACGACCTTCCCGCGATGGACGATGACGATCTGCGTCGCGGCAAGCCCACGACCCACGTGGCCTTCGACGAGGCGACCGCGATCCTGGTGGGTGACGGCCTGCTGACCCTCGCCTTCGAGGCGCTGGCGGCGCGCACCGACGCGCCGGCGGAGGTCCGGACCGCCCTGTGCGCCGAGCTCGCCCTCGCCGGCGGCATCCGGGGGATGATCGCAGGCCAGGTCCTGGACATGGAGGCGGAGGGCTCCCCGCCGGACGGGGAGGGGCTGCTGCGCATCCACCGTCTCAAGACCGGGGCGCTGATCCGGGCCAGCGTGGTCGGCGGCGCCATCTTCGCCGGGGCCGGCCCGGCGGAGACCGAGGCGGCGCGGGGCTTCGGCGAGGCCATCGGCCTGGCCTTCCAGATCGTCGACGACGTCCTGGACGTGGAGGGGCGTACCGAGGTGCTGGGCAAGACCGCGGGGAAGGACCGGCGGGCGGCCAAGGCGACGTTCCCCGCCCTGTGGGGCCTCGAGGGTGCGCGGGAGAAGGCGGCGGAGGCGCTCGCCGAGGCCACCGACCGGCTGGCTCCCCTGGGCGACCGTGCGGCGCTCCTGCTGTCCCTCGCGCGCTTCGTGGTGCAGCGGGACCGATGAGCGCCCCACGAAGGCGGGAGCGCGTGGACAGGCTCCTGGTCGAGCGCGGCCTCGCAGAGAGCCGGGAGCGGGCCCAGGCGATGATCCTGGCGGGCTCCGTGTTCTCGGGCGAGCGCCGGCTGGAGAAGGCCGGCGAGCCGGTCCCCGTGGACGCCGAGCTGCGGATCAAGGGCGATCCCCTGCCCTACGTCGGGCGCGGGGGTCTCAAGATGCAGGGCGCCCTGGACGGCTTCGGCATCGACCCGGCGGGGTGGACGGTGCTGGACGTGGGTGCGTCGACCGGCGGCTTCACCGACTGCCTCCTGCAGCGGGGCGCCGCCCGGGTGATCGCCGTGGACGTGGGCCGGGGCCAGCTGCACTGGAAGCTCCGGAACGACCCGCGGGTGGAGTTGCACGAGGGCTGCAACGCCCGGCTGCTGGAGCCGGGCTCCATCCCCGGACCGGTGCATCTCGCGGTGATCGACGTGTCGTTCATCTCGCTGCGCCTGATCCTCCCCGCGGTGCGGGCGGCGGCGCGGCCGCGACGGTGGGTTCTGCTCGTCAAGCCGCAGTTCGAGGTCGGCCGCGACGAGGTGGAGCGCGGCGGCCTGGTACGGGACCCGGACAAGCACCGGCGCATCCTCCGGGAGATCCTCGCCGCCGCCCGGGAGGAGGACCTGGTGCCCGCAGGCATCCTGCCGTCCCCCATCACGGGGGCCACGGGCAACCGGGAGTTCCTGCTCCACCTGCGGGTGGAGGGAGCTCGTCCCTCCGACGAGGCGGTGGAGGGCTGGCTCCGGGAGGCCGTCCCATGAGCAGACAACCGCGCGTCCGACGGGTCGGGATCGTCGCCAAGCCGAACCCACGGGCCCGTCCCGTGCTGCAGCGGCTACTGCGGCGCTTCACCCGGGGGAAGATCCGCCACGTCCTGGACCGGGAGGCGGCCCGCATCCTGCGGCGGGAGGATGAGGGGGTCGACCGGGCCGAGATCGGTGGGCAAGTGGACCTGCTGATCGTCGTCGGGGGGGACGGCACGTTGCTCAGCGTCGCCCGGACCCTGGGGCGCACCCAGACCCCGCTCCTCGGCGTGAACCTGGGCAGCCTCGGCTTCCTCACGGAGTTCACCCTGGAGGACCTGGAGGAGAGCCTGGAGACGATCCTCGCCGGCCAGTTCGAGATCGACCGCCGGATGATGCTGCGGATCGACGTCGAGCGCGACGGGGCTCCCCGGCGGGGGTACCGGGTGCTGAACGACGCCGTGATCAACAAGGGCGCGCTGGCCCGCATCCTGGACATCGAGCTACGGGTGGACGGGCACCGCATCGCCCTCTACCGCGCCGACGGCCTGATCCTCTCCTCCCCCACCGGCTCCACGGCGTACTGCCTCTCCGCCGGCGGACCCATCGTCCACCCCGGCATGCAGGCGATCGTCGCCATCCCGATCTGTCCGCACACCCTGACGAACCGTCCCCTGGTGATGCCGGGAAACCTGGTCCTCGAGGCGCGGGTGCGGAACGCGGCGGAGAACGTCTTCCTGACCCTCGATGGCCAGGCCGGCTTTCCCCTGGGCGGCGAGGACCGCGTCCGGGTCCGCAGGGCGGCGCGTGGCGTCCGCCTGGTCACGCTTCCCGGCCGCAGCTACTTCCAGGTGCTGCGTCGCAAGCTGCGCTGGGGGATCCGCTGACCGCACCGTACGCGAAGAAGCCCTCCCCGCCGGGGAGGGCTCCCTCATTGCGTCGGGCGGCGCCTAGCGCTGGTTCTCCGGTTTTCGCGGCGGGTCGTTCGCGGGCCGCGGCTCCACCGGGGGATTGTTCTTGAAGTCGGGGGCGAGCTGCTTGTTGATCTCCGCCCACTCGGGTGACTGGTCCTCGGTCTCGACGATGGCGTCGATGGGGCACTCGGGAAGGCAGGCGCCGCAGTCGATGCACTCCTCGGGATCGATGACCAGGAAGACCTCGCCCTTGTACTCTCCTGGATGCATGCAGTCGACGGGACATACGGAAACGCACGTCGCGTAGCGCTCTCCCAGGCACTTCCCCGTGATGACGTAACTCATGGGTCTCCTCGTCTCCCTGCGAGCCCCCCCGAGCGAAGTGGATGTCCGGCGGGACCGATCGTGCGGGATGTTAGCGGTAAGATCGGGCGTTGCCGCCCCACGAACGAGGTCATTATGCCCCAATGCGGTATCGATTTCCAAGGGGCATCGACCCCACGGAGGACCTCGAGGGCGCGGTCCCGCGCCGTTGACAGCCCGCCGTGGTGCCGTGTAGGATTGCTGGG
>JASFRI010000397.1:0-3773 GCA_050115015.1 Acidobacteriota bacterium | reverse complement strand
GCGGTGGAGGGACTGCCCGATCCCCCGCAGCACGTGCTCTGCGACGCCCGGGAGATCCCCGGGCTGCCCATGCCCCAGAACACCTTCGATCGGGGCGACGGGCTGAACTTCTCCATCGCGGCGGCCTCCATCATCGCCAAGGTGGCAAGGGACGCCGAGATGGTGGAGCTCGATGCCCGCTACCCCGGCTACGGCTTCGCCCGCCACAAGGGGTACGGCACGGCGGAGCACCAGGAGGCCATCCGCAAGCGGGGACCCTGCGAGGTCCACCGCGCGTCGTTCACGTTCCTGCGGGAGCTGTGCGGCGAGTACTCCCGGCGCTTCTACCGGTGGCAGGAGGAGCTGGCCCGTGCCTCGACAGCGAGGCAGCTGGCCGATCTGGAAGGGCGCCTGGCCGCGGAGCGGGACCTGCTCCCCCCCGAAGAGCACCGGAAGCTCCGTCTCGTGATCTCCCGCCGCTGGAAGATCCTCGCCGGTTAACGGGCTGCTGCAAGACTCCGCGACCCGCGCGCCGTTTGCCAGGAGGTCAGCGCCCCAGGTCAGCCCCCGGCCCGAGCCGGTGTGGGCGACGCCACCCGGAGCCTCGCAGGTCCGGCCGCTCCGGTGGGTTTCCACCCTTCGAACCGGCAGGTAGTGAATTGTCCGGGTGAATGGTGGTTCTCCTGAGGCCGGGCTCGGACCCGGCCGGGTGGGGTTCGAGGCGCCGGGCGGGTAGCGTCACCGTGGAAGCTCTCTCCGGAACGAGGAGAGTACCGGGGAGGAGAAAACCCGTGCGGATCAGGGGTGCAACATGCCCGAGCTGCCCGATGTCCAGGTCTTCAAGGAGTACCTCGACGCCACGGCCCTCCACCGGCGGATCCGCGGCGTCCACCTAGAGGACGCGGAGGATGTCCTGCGCGTTTCGAGGCAGGCGCTGGCATCCCGGCTCCACGGGCATGAGCTCCGGTCGACCCGGCGCCATGGCAAGAACCTGTTCGTGGACGTGACGGCCGATGGCTGGCTGCTGCTGCATTTCGGGATGACCGGTCATCTCCGGTATTACAAGAGGGAGCGGCATCCGACTCCGGACCATGCGCGGCTCCGCATCGATCTCTCCGGGGGGTACGAGCTGGCGTACGTCAACCAGCGGAAGCTGGGGACGATCGACATGCTCGAGGACCCCGATGCGTTCATCCGGCGCAAGGGGCTCGGACCCGATGCGCTGGAGCTCGACCTCCGGGGCTTCCGGAAGGCGCTGGAGGGACGTCGCCGGACCGTCAAGGGGGTCCTGATGGACCAGGGGACCATCGCGGGGATCGGCAACGTCTACGCCGACGAGGCGCTGTTCGCCGCCGGCGTGGATCCCCGGATCCCGGCGGGCCGGCTCGACCGGGACACCGTCGGAAGCCTCCACCGCGCCATGCGCCGGGTGCTGCGGCAGGCGATCGAAGCCCGCGTGGATCCGGATACGATGCCCTCCGGATTCCTGCTGCCTCATCGTGAGGAGGGCGCACGTTGCCCGCGTTGCCGCGGCCGGCTGCGCCGGGCCGAGGTGGACGGGAGGGCGACCTATTTCTGTCCGCGGCACCAGCGGGAGGCGGCGTGACCTCCAGGGAGCGCGGGATCCACGGCAAGTGAAAGACGAGGGGAGCTGACATGAGAGCACCCAGGATGTCCGACGGCGCACAGCAACGGCGCAGGCGCATGGTGGAGGGACAGCTTCTTCCCCGAGGCGTGAGGGACCGCGCGGTCCTGGAGGCCATGGGTCGTGTTCCCCGCGAGCGGTTCATCCCGCGGCAGTTCCGCGATTTCGCCTACCAGGACGGTCCGGTACCGATCGGCGGGGGGCAGACCGTCTCGCAACCGTTCATCGTCGCCCGGATGGCGGAGGCGCTGCGGCTGAGGGGCCGGGACCGGGTGCTGGAGGTGGGCACCGGATCCGGCTACGCGGCCGCCGTGCTCAGCCAACTCGCGGCGGAGGTGATCACCGTCGAGCGCCGCCGAGAGCTGGCGCGCGACGCCGCGGACCGGCTGGCGTCGCTTGGCTACAACAACATCCATGTCGTGCACGGCGACGGCACGAAGGGCCATCTCCGCCGGGCGCCGTACGACGCCATCGCCGTCGCCGCTGCCGGCCCGACGGTCCCGACCGCCCTGCAGGAGCAGCTCGCCGTCGGGGGACGCCTCGTCATCCCGGTGGGCAGGACGATGGAACCGCAGCGGCTGGTCCGGGTGGTTCGCCGCGACGAGGATCGCTTCGACGAGGAGAGGCTCGGGGACGTGCGGTTCGTCCCGCTGATCGGGGCGGAGGGCTGGCACGCCGCGTGAAGCGCACATCGGATCCGGCCGGCGTCGTCATCGCCGCGTGGAGACCCCCTTCACGGCCGCGGCGGGGCCCCTCCGGTCGAATCGCCGCGCCGGCCGGGAGACCCGGCCTGCGGGAAGCCGGGCCGATCCCCGGAACAGCTTCGTTCTCAATCGCTTGCCGTTGACGGGTCGGGCGCCCGCCCCCCCTCGGCATTCCCCCGAGGCCGCGCTGCGCACCGGCCCGGTGTGCCCGTCCGCCGGAGGATGGCATCTTCCCGCCAGCGGGGGAAGGGCTCGCACGATGACGGAAGCCCCGAAGCCGCGGAAGGGAGTCGAGAATCGATGAGGACTGCAGTGGGCATCTTCCAGGCCCGCGCGGATGCCGGACGCGCCCTGGGCCGTCTGCGCGAGGCCGGTGTTCCGGAGAAGAACTGGAACGTCCTGACTCCTGCCTCCGACCCGGAGGAGATCGAGGGAGTCCCGACCGTCGAGGCCGAGCCACCTGGAATCAGCAAGGCGATGGGGGGCGTGCTCGGCGGCGCCCTCAGTGCCTCGGGGGGACTCGCCGTCGGCGCCGCCGCCAGCGCGTTCCTGCCGGGTGTGGGACCGATCTTCGCGGCCGGGGTTGCCGCTGCGGGGCTGCTGGGCGTCGCGGGAGCCGCCGCGGGCGCCAGTGCCGGTGACGCCGTCGGCAATGCGCTGGCGGAGGGGCTGCCCCGGGACGAGCTGTTCCTCTACGAGGACGCCCTCCGGGAGGGACGGACCGCGGTCATCGTGGTCACGGACCGGAAGGAGCTCCGGGACCGGGCCTGCGATGCGATGGAGGCCGTGGGCGCCGAGAGCCTGGACGCGGCGCGGGAACGCTGGTGGCTGGGCCTGCGCGGCGTCGAGGAGGAGTCCTACTGGAAGGAAGGGGGGAATTTCTCGCTGGACGAGCCGGCCTACCGCATGGGCTTCGAGGCCGCGATGGAGCGCCTCGGCGAACCCTACGAGCGGGCGGAGGAAGAGCTCCGGAAGGCGTACCCGGAGGTGCACGCCAGCCCGGCGTTCCGCCGTGGCTACGAACGCGGCCGGGCGCGGCCGGCCCCCGGCCGCTGGCTTCGCAGCGAGGGTTAGAGGTGGCCCCGGCCTTCGGCGAGGTCGCGCTGCGGCTGCTCCTCGCCGTGATCGCCGGCGGCCTGGTCGGATTCGAGCGCGAGTGGAGACGAAAGCCCGCCGGTCTACGCACCCACATGATGGTCTGCCTGGGTGCCGCGACCTTCACCCTCGTCACGCTGCAATTGCACCACGAGCTCCGGATGGACGGCTCCGGGCTCACGCGCCTCGATCCCCTGCGCCTCGTGCAGGGCGTGGTCGGAGGCATCGGCTTCCTGGGGGCGGGAGCGATCATCCAGGGAGGCGGCTCCGTGCGCGGCCTGACGACCGCCGGCGGCCTCTGGCTGGTGGGCGCGCTGGGCGTCGCCATCGGGTGCGGGGCGCTGGGGACC
>JASFRI010000396.1:0-3780 GCA_050115015.1 Acidobacteriota bacterium | reverse complement strand
TCTCCCAGTCGCCGCGGGCCGCCGCCATGACCGCCAGGGAGTTGTGGGGATCGATGCGCCGCGGGTCGAGGGCCAGGGCCCGTTCGTACTCCCGGCGGGCTTCCTCCATGCGCCCCTTCACCTGGAGGGCGTAGGCACGGTTCAGGGCCTCCTCCTCGGGCCAGCGCTCCGAGGGGTGCAGCGCGTCGAGGTTGAACAGCAAGAGACCGGCCGCGAGGCCCGCCAGCGCCGCCGGGCGCCGCCAGCCGGCGGGTCCCGCCGCGAGGAATCCTCCCGCGAACACGGCCAGGACCGGGACGAGGGGCAGACGGTAGCGGCCCGTGGGGAAGAAGAGCAGGATGGTGGCGGCATAGACCAGCAGGAAGCCGAGGAGTAGCCGCCGCCCGGCGCGGCGGCGCTCCTCCCTTCCGTTCCCCTCCCTCGTCCCCCGCCGGGAGATCAGCATCCCCGCCAGCGCGAGCGGCGCCACCAGGCCGAAGGGGAACGAGACGCCGGCCCGCCAGAGCAGCAGGCGCAGCACCGGGGAGTGCTCGCGGTAGCCGTAGAGGTCCTCGTTGCGCGGAACCTCCCGACCGGCGATCAGTTCCCCGAGCTTGCGGAGATAGACCCGGGCCGCGAGACCCGGATCGCCGGCAAGGAACGCCAGGGCCCGCCGCGCGAAGTAGCGGGACTTCCCGCTCGCGCTCAGGATGCCCTGATTCTCGGGCTGCTGGGCCAGCGCCTCGAACTCGCCGCCGGGCCGGATGTGCACGGTGCGCTCGTAGTCCGGGTTGTTGCCGATGAACAGGTTGATGCCGGCGTTGCTCGAGATCAGGACCGGCTCGCCGGAGACCGCGACGTTGCGCGCCGCGACCAGGAGCACCGGTAGCGCGGCGAGGACGGTCAGCAGCAGCACGGGGCCCCGGGCGGGACGCGTCCGCCGCCACGTCCAGAGCGCCACCACCGGAAGCACGAGCAGCAGGTTCGCCGTCGCGATGGCCGCCAGGCCGAGGCAGAGTCCGGCCAGGGCCCAGAGCGCTTCGCCCCCGGGACGGCCGCCGGGGATCCCCGCGGCCCGCAGCACCAGCAGGATCCCCGCCAGCGCCAGGGCGATGTGGACCACCGGGACCAGCGGCTGGGCGTCGAAGTAGATCAGCGGCCCGTAGAGGGCCGTGATGGCGCCCCCCCAGACGCCCGCGGCCGGCGAGAAGACACGGCGTCCCAGGCTCCAGGTCATCACGCAGGACAGTGATCCGACGACCACCTGGACCCCGTAGATCCAGATCATGCGCTGCCCGAACAGCGCGATGAGGGCCGCCAGGAAGTACGGGTAGAGGGGCGGCTGCCAGAAGGGCGCGGTGCCCGCGAGCAGATCCCCCGACGCGATCGTGTTCGCGGTCCGGAAGTAGTTGATCCCGTCGACGAGGGGGACATCGAACCACTCAAGGCCGGCGATGGAGAGAACGTGGATCAGGCGGACCGCGAGGGCCAGCAAGAAGAGGAGCGCGGGCACGAGCCACCGCGGGGCACCCCTACCCCCGGAATCCACCGGTCGCCCTGCGGTACCACCCAACGGCCTTGATCCCCCGAGACAACCCGCGGCCCCGCTCCCGGGGATCGCTCCCGGGGGTCATCCCGGCAGCGGGGTCGGGTGGTGCATCCGAGCGTGTCCCGGCGCCCGCACGCGGGGCGCCCCGTCCACGACAAACCGGCTCGAGACCCGCGTCCGGCAGTGGATTCCCGTCCGGCCTCGCCGGGCGGGCGCGCCTGGCCTCGCGGCCCGCTACAGCCGGAAGTCCACCCCGATGGTCAGGGCCCCGAGGTCGTCCACATAGCTCGTGTCGAAGCGCTCGTATTCCAGGCGCATCGCGAACGTCTTCGTGAACGTCCAGCCGATCCCGATGCCGTACCCGAGATCCGATTCGCTGGAATGCCCGGACGCATCGTTGATGGTCCAGCGGTAGTCGCCGTAGAGGATGCCCACCTTCCCGAACAGCTCGAACTTCTTGATCGGCAGGATACCCACGGCCCAGACGTCCCAGCCGTCGACGCTGTAGGTCGCGGTCTGCCCCGCCAGCGACTGGCTGGGGCTCCCGAAGTCCTGGTATCCCCCCTCGACCCCGAAGAACTTGAAGAACCGGAACCCGACGAACGCCTTCCAGGCGAAGTCACCGTCGTTGAAACCCTGCAGGCGGTCGTCCTCGAGGTCCGACTGCCCGATGGAGGCGCCCAGGTTGAACCCGGCGGCCTGGCAGATGGGGGTCGTCAGCCCGATCAGTGCAAGGAACACGAGAAAGCGGGATCTCATGGACGCCGGGTCTCCTGTCGGAAGGGCCGTCAACGGCGAAACTGATCTAACCCGAAACCCGCGTGACGTTCAACCCCAACCCGGGGCGCCGCCTACCTCCCGGCGGCCCGGAGCGGTAGGATCTGCACTTCCCCACCGGCCGCCGCGCGCCGACACCCGGAGGAGAGCCCGTGAACCAGCCGATCTACCTGGACTACAACGCCGGTACACCCGTGGCCCCGGAGGTGTTCGACGCCATGCTCCCCTTCCTCCGGGACCGTTTCGGGAACCCCTCCTCCACCCACCCCTATGGCGTGGCCGCCAGGAGCGCGGTGGAGAAGGCGCGCCGGCAGGTCGCGGCCCTCCTCGGCGCCGAGCCCGACGAGATCCTCCTCCTGTCGGGGGGGACGGAGGCGGACAACCTCGCGATCCTGGGACTCGCCGACCTGGCGCCCGGCGGGAAGCGTCACGCCGTCACCTCCAACGTCGAGCACGCGGCGGTGGACCAGCCGCTGCGCCTGCTGGAGGCCCGCGGCTGGACGGTGACCCGCGTGCCCGTGGGACCGGACGGCCGCGTGGACGCCGCGGACGTGATCGGCGCGCTGACGCACGAGACCGCGTTCGTCACGCTCATGCACGCCCAGAACGAGACCGGCGCGCTGCAGCCGGTGGCCGCCGTGGCCGCGGAGGCGCGCCGGCGGGGCATCCCGGTCCACACCGATGCCGCCCAGAGCGTCGGCAAGATGCGGGTGGACGTCTCCGAGCTGGCGGTGGACCTGCTGACCGTCGCCGGACACAAGCTCTATGCCCCCCAGGGGATCGGCGCGCTCTACGTGCGCCGGGGCCTGAGGCTGCAGCCGCAGATCCTGGGCGCGGGGCACGAGCGCGGGCTGCGCTCCGGGACCGAGAACGTGGCGTTCGCGGTGGCGCTCGGGGCCGCCTGCGACCTGGCGTCCCGGGAGCTGCCGGGCCGGACGGCACACCTGCGCGCGCTCCGGGACCGGCTCCACCGGGGCCTGCTGGAGCACATCCCGGACCTGCGGCTGAACGGCCCGGAGGAGGAGCGTCTGCCGAACACGCTCAACGTCTCGATGCCCGGGGTGGACTCGAACACGCTGCTGGCGGAGCTCGGCGAGGTGGCCACCGCCGCCGGGGCGGCCTGCCACGCGGGCGGCGTGGAGCCCTCCGCGGTGCTTCTCGCCATGGGGGTCGGGCGCGAGGAGGCCCTCGGCGCGCTCCGCCTCACGGTGGGGCGGCCCACCACGGAGGAAGAGGTGGACCGGGCGGCACGGGCGATCGGGGAGATCGCCGGCCGCCTGCGCGGCGGCGAGGCGCCGGCCGCCATTGCCGCCGGGGAAGCGGTTCACCTGACCCGCTACACCCGCGGACTGGGCTGCGCCTGCAAGCTGCGCCCCCAGGCGCTCGAGGAGATCCTCCGCGGGATGCTGCCGTCGTCGGACCCGCGGGTCCTCGTGGGGCCGGAGACCTCCGACGATGCGGCCGTCTACCGGATG
>JASFRI010000395.1:0-3797 GCA_050115015.1 Acidobacteriota bacterium | reverse complement strand
TGGTGAACGTGGCCCTGTGCTTCCTCCCGGAACGGTTCTTCCGGAGCAACCGCCTGGAGTTCCCGCTGGGACTGCTCGACACGGGCCTGATCTCCTTCATCCTCTACGAGGCGGAGCCGAGCGGCCATCTCTCCCTGTGCTTCTTCGTGCTCCTGGCACTCACGGCGGTGGCCACCCAGGTGCGCCAGTTCCTGCTGGGCTCCGTCGCCATCGCCGCTCTGTACCTCTTCCTGCAGGGACGGGAGGCCCTGCAGGTCTGGAACCTCCTCGTGGTACCGGTCTTCTACACCGGCGCGCTGCACTTCGGCTATCAGGTGCTCCAGGTCCGCGGTCGTGAGGATCACGCGGAGGAGGTCGACCAGGAACGCCAGGAGCTGGCGACCATCCTCCGGATCCTCGAGTCGATCACCTCGACCCTGGACTTCCACGGGGTGATGTTCCAGATCGTCAGCCGGATGGCGGAGATCCTGGAGGCCATTCGCTGCTCCGTCGTGCTGATCGAGCACGAGGACGACGCCGAGGCCTACGTCGTGGCGGCGAGCGACAAGGAAGACCTCCACATGCTGCCCATCGAGCTCAAGCGCTATCCCGAGATCCAGTGGGCCATCCGCAGCCGCAACCCGCTCATCATCGAGGACGTCGAGCAGTGCACCATGCTGGAGCCTTTCCTGGAGGATCTCCGGCGGCTGAACTTCCATTCCCTCATCGTCCTCCCGCTGCTGTTCGGCGACGAGATCATCGGCGCTCTGTTCATGAGGGCGACGCGGAAGCGCACCTTCACCCAGACCGAGCTTCGCCTCTGCCGGGCGGTGGCGGCCGCCGCGGCCAGCGCCATCAAGAACTCCATCGCGTACCGCAGTCTCGGAAAGCGGGCGGGAGAGCAGGAGAAGCTGGCGGCCCACCTGCAGAGCCTGTTCGAGAACTCGCCGGACCTGATCCTGCGGGTCGACCCGGAGGGGACGATCCAGGACGCCAACCGGCGGCTCGAGGAGGTCTCCGGCCATCCGCTACAGGAGTGCTGCGGCCGCTACGTGGGGGACCTCCTGCAGGGGCTCCCGACGCCGACGGCGCTGATGAAGCTGGCCGCCACGAGTCCGTCCCCGCAGGTACTGGACGCCACCCTCCACTCGCGGAACGGGAGCAAGCTCCAGCTCTCGGTGACCGTCGGCTCCGTGGAGGATCCGGGGGCGGGCCTGATCCTGATCGCCCGGGACATCACGGCGCAGCGCAAGGTCGAGGCGCACCTGCAGCAGCAGGAGAAGCTATCCCGGATCGGCGAGATCGTCGCCAGCGTGGCCCACGAGCTCAACAACCCCCTGTCGGGGGTCGTGGGCTTCTCGGGCCTTCTGATGCAGCGGTCGGTCACCCCCGAGGTGCGCCGGGACGTCGAGAGGATCCTCGACTGCGCGGGGCGGTGCCAGAAGATCGTGCTGAACCTGCTGAGCTTCGCCCGTCCCTCCAGGGCGGAACGCCAGCCCCTCGGGCTCAACGGCGTGCTGGAGAAGACCCTGGATCTGCTGGAGCCGTCCTTCGACGGCGAACGGGTCCGGGTGATCAAGGAGCTCGAGCCGAACCTGCCCTACGTCGAGGCGGACTTTCACCAGATCCAGCAGGTCCTCACGAACCTGATCAGCAACGCCCACCAGGCGATCTGCGAGAGCGGCCGGGGAAACGAGATCGTGATCCGCAGCTTCCGCCAGGGCGGGCGGATCGTCCTGAGCGTGTCGGACAACGGCCCCGGCATCCCGGGAAACGTCCTGCCGCACATCTTCGACCCGTTCTTCACCACCAAGGAGCAGGGCAAGGGAACGGGGCTCGGCCTGAGCATCTCCTACGGGATCGTCCGGGAGCACGGTGGCGAGCTCCTGGTGGACACCGAGGTCGGCTCGGGAACCACGTTCTCCGCCGCATTCCCCGTCTGCGTCACCGAGGATGCGTCGTCGGACACGGGATCCGCCGAGGCGGTCCCCGACGGGTCGTGCCGCCGGATCCTGGCGGTGGACGATGAGCCGGTGATCGTCGATCTGTACCTCGAGATCCTGCGCTCGCTGGGGTACGCCGTGGACACGGCGGCGACGGGAGTGGAGGCGCTCCGGAAGATCCGCGAGAGCGACTACGACCTCGTGGTCAGCGACATCAAGATGCCGAAGATGAACGGCGTGGAGCTCTACGAGAAGGTGCGGGAGCTCAAGCCGGACATGGCGGATCGCTTCATCTTCATCACCGGGGACGTGAACTTCCTCTCGGACCGGCAGCACTCGACGATCAAGGGGCTTCCCTGTCTGCTGAAACCCGTGAACGTGGACATCATCGAGAGCACGATCCGCGAGGTGCTGCCCGTCTGACGGCACCCACCGGCGGGCCGGGCCCGCGCGGCCCCCGCGGGGATCAGCGCGGCACCACGGAGGCTTCGGCGAGGATCGGTGCCGCCAGCGCCCGCGCCACCGCGTCGTGAGAGACCGCGCTCATGTGTCCGTCCCAGGCGATGAACCCTGTCTCGAAGGTGATGCCCTCGTCCTGCATGCCCGGCGTCGGGTCGATCACGTCCAGGGACAGCTCGGTGGCGACCTCCCGGACGACCGGGCGGTAGAGCGAGTCCGGAGAGGGATCGCGGAACTCCATTGCCGTTGGGACGATGACGACCAGGAAGCGGAAGCCGCGCCTCGATGCCAGCTCGCCGGCCTGCGCCAGCAGCTCCCGGATGCGGGATACCGCCCTCCGGAACGTCTCGCTCTCCTCCCCCGCGAGGATCTCGCCACTCAGGGGCGGATCCTGCGCCGCGACCCACTGGTGGTACGCGGTGGACACCAGCGTGAAGACGCGGCTGCGCTTCACGGCGTAGATGAGCCCGTACGGGACGTAGGATTTCACGCCGCCGAAGACGAACTCCCCCGTCTCGGGATCCACCGACGCCGTCCGGGGTGGGCGCAGCACATCCGCGAAGTCGTTCAGGTAGAAGGCCAGCACCACCACGTCGGGGTCGAGCCGCGGGGCCAGCCTCTCCAGCAGGCGAACCTCCTGCTCGGTGTCGTAGGCCTGGACGCCGGCGTTGATCACCTGGGCGCCGTCGAGCCCCTCGTCCCGCAGCAGCCCCTCGAGCCTGCGGGGGAAGGTCCTGTCCTGGGGCACGCCGTTCCCGAAGGTCTGGCTGTCCCCCAGGCAGAGCACCCGGAACGTGCCCGGAGGCTTCGCCGGCTGGATCTCCGGAGAGCGGAACCCCATGCGGTTCGTCCGGACCGGCTGCCCGATGGTGAAGCTCCGCTGGCTGGGCCGCATCACCCACCCCAGCTCCGGATCCGGCTGATGAAGAGGCTGGGGGGCCTGGAAATGGAGGGGTGGCGGCACCAGCAGCATCAGGAGCAGCTCCGACAGGCACAGCGCACCCAGCCCGCCGACCAGGATCGCGAGCAGATTCCCCCGCCATCCGGCGAGCTTCGAGGCCATCGTGTCTCCGTCCTCCCTGGCAGGCCTATGGCACCTGTAGATTAGCAAGTCCCGTTCCATCGCGCCCGCTTGATCCCCGCTCCGGACAACGGCTACCATCCGTCGATCGTTCCCGCGTCCTGGATCACGCCGGATCATGGAGGTCTCCCGTGCGACGACTCCCCCTCCCGCTCGCCGGTCTTCTGCTGTTTTCCGCCGCCATTGCCCAGGAGCCGCCCCTGTGGCTGCGTTACCCGGCGATCTCGCCCGACGGTGGAACGGTCGTCTTTGCCTACCGCGGTGACCTCTACCGGGTCGACCGGCAGGGCGGGCGGGCGATGCCGCTGACCGCCTACGCCGGTCACGACTTCATG
>JASFRI010000394.1:0-3804 GCA_050115015.1 Acidobacteriota bacterium | reverse complement strand
GGCCCGTACGAGATCGAAGCGCCGCTGGGATCCGGCGGCATGGGCGACGTCTACCGGGCCCGGGACACGCGCCTCAGCCGCCTCGTGGCGATCAAGGTGCTCTCCGCCAGGCTGACCGAGACCAGCGAGGCCCGGGCACGGCTGGAGCGGGAGGCCCGGGCGGTGTCCAGCCTGAACCATCCCCACATCTGCGTCCTGCACGACGTGGGCCGGCAGGACGGCATTGATTTCCTGGTGATGGAGTACCTGGAGGGGGAGACCCTCGCCGATCGCCTGGAACGGGGCCCGCTGGAGCTGCGGGAGGCCCTGAGCCTCGGTGCCCAGATCGCGGATGCCCTCGACCGTGCCCACCAGCAGGGACTGGTCCACCGGGACCTGAAGCCGGGGAACATCATGCTGACCCCGGCAGGCGCCAAGCTGATGGATTTCGGGCTGGCGAAGACCGCGTCCGAGATGGCCTCCGCGAGCCCCCTCACCGCCGCGCCCACGGCCGCCAGCCCGCTTACACAGCAGGGCATGCTGCTGGGAACCCTCCAGTACATGGCCCCCGAGCAGCTCGAGGGGCGGGAGGCGGATCCCCGGAGCGACATCTTTTCCTTCGGCGCCATGCTCCACGAGATGATCACCGGTGAGCGGGCCTTCCCGGGGACGACCCAGGCCAGCGTCATCGCGGCCATCATGAAGGAAGAGCCGCGTTCGCTCATGGAGCGGCAGCCCCTGGCCCCCCGGGGCCTGGAGCGCCTGGTGCGCACCTGCCTGGCCAAGCAGCCCCGGGACCGCTGGCAGTCGGCGGCGGACCTGCGGCGTGAGCTCGAGTGGCTGGCGGCGGACGACGAGGCGGACCTGGGTCCGATCCCGCCGGCGAGCCGGGCGACGCCGCTCCGCCGCCGCGTGCACGTCGCCTGGACGACGGTTGCCGTGGCCGGATGGCTTGTCGCCCTCGGTGCGCTGGGTCTGGTGTTCTTCCGGCCGGAGATGGCCACGACCGGTCCACCGCAGCCCACCCTCCGCGCCGAGGTGCCAGCGCCGACGCCTCGCTCGGCGGTGGACCGGGCGTTCCACGGACCGGTCGCCGTGTCGCCGGATGGCGGCACCGTCGCCCTGGCCGCCCGTGGCGGCGACACGAGCGTGATCTGGATCACGGACCTGGCCACGGACGAGAGCCGCCAGCTGACCGGCACCGAGGGTGCCCGGGCTCCGTTCTGGTCGCCCGACGGCAGCGCCCTCGGCTTCTTCGCCAGCGAGAAGCTCAAGCGAATCCCGCGGGAGGGTGGCGTCCCCCAGACCCTTGCGGACGCCCCGTCCGGGCGCGGTGCGGCCTGGAGCCCGGAGGGTGTGATTCTGTTCGCTCCCAACGTGTTCGGCCCGCTCTGGGTGATCTCGGAACAGGGCGGCGAGGCGCGCCCCGCCACCGAAGCCGAGGAAGGCCTTTCGCATCGCTTTCCACACTTCCTCGCGGACGGCCGAACCTTCGTCTTCCTCCGGTCCCGCGTGGTGGCGGACCACGAGATGGCCCTGGCCTCGCTGGACGATCCGGTGCCCCATGGCCTGCGGGCGAACCAGACCGCCGCGTATCCCGTGGGTAACTACCTGCTGTTCGAGGATGGAGGCCAGCTCGTGGCGCAGCGCCTGGACCTGGGACGAAAGGCGCTCGTCGGCGGAGCCACCCCCCTGGTCGAGGACGTCTGGGCGGACTCCGGCATGGGCATGGCCGATTTCTCCGCCTCGGAGAACGGTGTTGTGCTCTGGGGGACGGACTATGTCCAGGAGCAACGCCTCGAGTGGGTCGACACTTCGGGCAGGGCCACCGTCAGGCTGGGACGGACGGGCCGGTTCAACGTCCACAGGCTCTCCCCGGACGGCCGGAGGTTGCTCGTGGGGATCACCGAGCCCGACACCGGCGATGTCGAGCTGCGCATCCTGGACCTCGGCACCGAGGAGTTGCTGCTGGCCAGCCCGCGGCTCGGCTGGGCCGGAGCCTGGTCGCCGGATAGCCGCCGGTACGCGACCGTGGACAACGAGACGCGGATCGTCGTGGTCGACATCACTTCCGGCTCCTCGACGGTCCTCGCCACGACGGACGGGCCGACGGAAGTGGTGGACTGGTCCTCCGACGGGGACTCCTTGCTCCTCATGCAGCAGAACCTGGAGACCGGAGCGCCCGACATCATGACCATCGGCGCGCACGATGGGGCCGAACCGCAGGCTGTCCTCCAGTCGACGGCGTGGGACTGGCCGTCACGTTTCTCGCCGGACGGTCGCTTCGTCACCTTCCTCTCCGATCGTCTGGCCCCAGGGACCGGGCGTTACCAGCTCTACGCGACCCGCTTCCCCGAAGGCGGGGAGGTCCGGCAGATCTCGGCCGATGGGGTCACATGGGACCCCCAGCCGGATTGCCCATGGAGCCCGGACGGCAAGTTCATCTACTGGATCGACCCGCGGGGCAAGCTCATGCGGGTACCCGTGGCCACCGAGGGGGGGTTCCGGGCGGGTTCTCCGCAGGAGGTCATGGCGATCGCGGGAGCCTCGTTCCTCGACATCACCAGGGACGGGCGCATCCTGACCATGGTCCCGACCGACGACCAACCGCCGCCGTCGCTGCACCTCCTCGTGAACTGGACCAACCGCCTGCCCCGACCCGGGGCCCGCTGATCCGGGTCGGACCGCAGCAAGTTCCAGAGGGTGGAGATGAGGAGTCCCTGGGAGGCTTGGAAGGCTCATCCCGATCCCCGGATGGGCCTTTCAACCGGGGGCGGCGAGTGGCCGCGGTTGCCGATCCTCCTTGGCGTCCAATTGGACCTCCCGAGGGCTCTCCGGATGCCCGGTTCGTCCGAAGTGCTTGCGAATCAGCTGAATACTGGGGTCCGATCGGGGAAGTGATCGTCGTCGCGGCGGGCGAGCGCGTAGCGGCCCGGCACGGAACGCGGAGTTGCCGTGGATCCTCCCCGTCCGCCGAGGACACCGACCGGGAACCGCGCTGCCGGGCCGGCCCTGATATGATCCGCAAGTCGAACCCCCGGAGAGCCCATGAGCCTGGACCCGTTCCATCCCGTCGTCGCCGGCTGGTTCCGGGGGCGCTTCGGCGCCGCCACGGAGCCGCAGGCGCTGGCCTGGCCCGCGATCCGGGAGGGCCGGCACACGCTGATCGCCGCCCCGACGGGCTCCGGGAAGACCCTGGCGGCCTTCCTGGGCGCCATCGATGGCCTGGTCCGCCGAGGGCTGGACGGTGGCCTTCCGGACGCCACCCAGGTGGTCTACGTCTCCCCGCTGAAGGCCCTCTCCAACGACATCCAGCGGAACCTCGAGGAGCCCCTGGGGGAGATCCGCGCCGCGCTGGCGGCCGCCGGCCGCGACGACGTGGAGATCCGCACCTCGGTCCGGACCGGGGACACCCCGGCGTCGGCGCGTGCCGCCATGCGCCGGACCCCCCCGCACATCCTCGTGACGACGCCGGAGTCGCTCTACATCCTGCTGACCAGCGAGGGAGGCCGGCAGATGCTGGCCGGCGCCCGGACGCTCATCGTGGACGAGATCCACGCGGTGGTGGGGGACAAGCGGGGTGCGCACCTGGCTCTCACGATGGAGCGGCTCGAGGACCTGGCCGGACGACCCCTGCAGCGGATCGGGCTGTCCGCGACGCAGCGCCCGATCGAGACGGTGGCCCGGTTCCTGGTGGGCGAGGGAGGCCTGCGGCCCGACGGCACACCGGACTGCAGGATGATCGACGTGGGGCACCGCCGCGATCTCGACCTGGGGATCGAGGTGCCCGGCTCTCCGCTGGAGTCGGTGATGGCCGGCGAGGTC
>JASFRI010000393.1:0-3813 GCA_050115015.1 Acidobacteriota bacterium | reverse complement strand
TGCGCGAGGTCCGACCGGGGCCCCGCGAGGGGGGACGGGCCTGCACCTGGCGGTCCACGCCGACCGGCCCGACGTGATCCGTGTACTCCTGGATGCGGGCATCGATCCCGACGTCCGGAACGCCGCTGGGCGAACGGCGCTGCACGACGCTATCGAGGGCGGGCGGCGGCAGATCACCGAGCTGCTGATCGATGGCGGGGGGGCGACCGTCGACATCTGCGCCGCCGCGATCCTGGGACGGCTGGAGCGGCTGCGGCAGCTCCTCGGGGAGGACCCTTCGCGGGCCAACGACCGGTCCACCGGTCTGAGCCCGCTGGGATGGGCCGCTTTCGGGAACCGGGTGACCGCCGCCGCAGTGCTGATCGACCGAGGCGCCCGCATGGACGACGGGGAACTGCTGTGCGCCGCCTCGGCGGGGCACGTGGAGGTGGGACGATTGCTTCTCGACCGCGGTGTGGACCCCGACGCCATCGATCCCGGAGCCGGGGGCACGGCCCTTCACGCGGCCGCGGCCATGCGCTACACGCCGGATGCGCGGCCGTTCGTCCGGATGCTGCTCGGTCGCGGCGCGAATCCCCGGATCCGCGACCGGAAAGGCCGGACGCCCGCCGGGATCGCCGAGGCCCGCGCGGCGGGCGGTGGGAGGTGTCCGTTCGCGGAGATCGCCGCGATCCTGGGCGAGTCGGGAGGGTAGCGCGGCGCACCGGCCGCCACCTCCGGTGCGGGTCGCCGATCGCCGCCGCTACGAGCCGGAGGCCCTCCGTCTCCGGCGTCGACGGATCCCCAGTCGCGCC
Organism: Acidobacteriota bacterium; assembly: GCA_050115015.1. Taxonomy (GTDB): domain Bacteria; phylum Acidobacteriota; class Polarisedimenticolia; order CBDVAL01; family CBDVAL01; genus JASFRI01. Next base: position 3,019 of record JASFRI010000393.1, on the reverse strand, counting down.
AGCCGGCTTTGCAGGGTCGTGGGCGGCATCCGCAACAGGGCTGCGGCACCGTCCTCCCCGTAGATCTTCCCCCCTGTCCGGCGCAGCACGCGCTCCAGGTACTCCTTCTCGTGTTCCTTCAGCGTCGGCCAGCGCTCCGGACGGCGCTCGCGCCGTGCGGTCTTCCCCGGACCCGAGAGGTCGATGGACAGCTCGCCGCCCGCGGGGCGGAACACCCGGGCCCGCTCGATCACGTTGACGAGCTCCCGGACGTTGCCGGGCCAGTCGTACGCGCTCATGCGGGCCAGCTCGTCGGCGCCCACCGTCCAGGGTCCCCGGCCGGTCCGGCGCCGCAGGCGCTCCAGGATGCGCTCCACGAGGACGGGCAGATCGTCCAGACGCTCCCGGAGGGGCGGGAGGTGGATGGGGAACACGTGGAGCCGGTAGTACAGGTCCTCGCGGAAGTGACCCTCGTCGATCGCCACCGCCAGGTTCGCATTGGTTGCCGCGATGACACGGACGTCGACCTCGACGCTGCGGTCGCCGCCCACCGGCTCGAAGGTTCCCTCCTGCAGCACCCGGAGCAGCTTCACCTGCACATCGGCGGGAAGGTCGCCGATCTCGTCCAGCAGCAGGGTACCGCCGTCGGCCAACCGGAAGCGGCCGGGTCGCGCCCGGTCGGCACCGGAGAAGGCCCCTTTCCGGTGACCGAACAGCTCGCTCTCCACCAGGCCTCCCGGCAGCGCCGCACAGTTCACCTGGATGAACTGCCCCTCGGCCCGCCGGCTCCAGGCGTGGATCGCCCTGGCCAGGACCTCCTTCCCGGTGCCGGTCTCCCCCGTCAGGAGGACGGGAGCGTCGGTGACCGCGACCTGCTTGGCCATCTGCACGATCTGCCGCATGACCCGGTTGCGGCTTGCCTCGAGGGCTCGAACTGCGGCGCTCTCCGCCTCGATCTCCTCGACGAGAAGCCGGTTCTGCTCCTGGAGGCTCTCCCGCAGCCGTTCCAGCGTGCGGGCCTGCTCGGCCGCCGCGAGCCCCAGGCCGATGACGCTGGCGAAGGCCCGGGCCACGGGAAGGACCTCCTCGCCATAGCCCTCCGGGCGGGCCGCGTCGATCAGCAGGAGCCCGGCCATGCCCGTGCCGCGATGGACCGGGACGACAAGCCAGCAGCCGGGGGCCACCGCGCCGATGACGTCCCCGAAGGGAGGGGCCTCGTCCGCGTCGAGGTCGTCGTGCGTCAGCCGCGCGGCGAGCCTCTCCTCCACCGCCCGCCGCAGGGTGGGGTGGGATTGCAGGCGCGCGGTCCTTCCCCGGAGCTCCTTCGCCGGGGCGCGGCCCCGGCTCTGGCGCACGACCAGGTCCTCGCCGTGCAGTTCGAGGAAGGAGGCCGTTCGGTACGGGATGGCGTCCGCCAGCGCCTGCAAGGCGCGGTCGACGAGCTCCCCGGAACGGTCCGGAAGCGCCGCCAGCTCCGCGACCCTGCGGAGCCCGGCCGCGGCGTCATCCGGCCTCGTCGTCCCGCGGCTCATCGGGGTCCGCCCGGCGGGCGGCGGGCACCGACACCTCGTTTTGATGACGACATATCGTTGTTGCGGGATCGAGATAGCGAACGTAAGTTGCTGATTTCATGAAGAAAGCTGGCTGGCAAGGGCCTTGCTCCTTCTTTCCGGAGAGAGGGCCGTGGACACCCATCTTACGGCCCCTCCAGAGACGATTTTTCGGTTCATTGTAGCACTCGAGAAAGGAGCCATCTTCATGACCGATACCAAGCGGAAGGACCTGGCCATGGGCCTGACCGGCCTGCTCGCGGACACCTATGTCCTCTACAACACGACCCAGTTCCACCACTGGAACGTCGAGGGCAGCAGCTTCCGCACGCTCCACGGGATGTTCGAGGAACAGTATCGCGAGCTCGCCGAGGCGGTGGACCTGCTCGCCGAGCGCATCCGCGTCCTCGGCTACTACACCCCGGGCACCCTGGTCGAGTTCGCCCGCAACAGCCGCCTGACGCAGGAGGAGAACATCCGCGAGGCGCGGACGATGCTGAAGCAGCTCATCCTGGGGCACCAGCAGGTCGTGCATCGCATCCGGGACCTAATCCCGGCGGCCGGCGAGGCCACCGACGAGGCCACGGAGGACCTGCTCGTGGAGCGGCTCCGGGTGCACGAGAAGACCCTCTGGATGCTGCGGAGCCAGGCCGACCTCAAGTCGGAGAAGATCCCCGCCGAGACCCTCCGCAAGGTCTCCTGAGCCCCCGCCGAACCCCACCCACGCCGAGCCATCGAAAGGAGCCCGCATGAATCAGCTCAAGAGCCGTTCCGCCGCCGCCAGACCCCGAAGTCAGCGTCCGGACGCCGGCCCCCTCGGTGATGACCGCACCGATCTCCTGGTCATCGGGAGCGGGCGCCGGCTGGACGCCGTCGCGTCCAGCCTCTCGAGCCTGAAGCTCGTGATCCGCACCGCACGGCCGTCCGAGGCCATGCTCCCATCGTCGGGCACGGTGATCGGGGTGGTGCTCGTGGAGCCCCTCGGACGGTCCACCGCCGCGCAGGCCGTCCTCTCCATCCGCAACCGGCGTGACGGGGAGCAGTTGCCGATCTTCGTGGTGCTCGGAGCGCGCCCGCCGACGAGCCGGATCGGGGAGCTGTACCGCATGGACGTCACGGCGGTGTTCGAGTGGCCCCGGGAGGCGGACGTGTTCCCGCACGTGGTCGCGGAGCTGATCGGCGTGACCGCGGTGAGGGGGGGCCCCACCCGCGAGGATTCCCGTCTCGGCCGCGCGGTTCGTGCCAGGCTGAAGCTGCACGGACTCTCGCCCGGCCAGGTCCGGGTCCACGTGCGGGAGAAGGAGGTGAGCCTCTCCGGTACCATCGACGCGCTCTGGCGCAAGCAGGCGCTGCTTCGGGCCGTGCAGCGCATCCCCGGGGTCCGCCGCGTCACGGCCTCGGAGCTGCGGGTCGAGCCCCCGCGGCGATCGGACCGCGCGCTGGCCCGGACGATGCGCGAGGTCGTGAAGGCCGTCTCTCCGGAGCTCTCC
>JASFRI010000392.1:0-3847 GCA_050115015.1 Acidobacteriota bacterium | reverse complement strand
AGCGGGAACCACCAGGTCGAGGTCGACGCGAAGTCTTTCGCGTCCCGCAGGATCGTCCCCCAGGACACGCGGCCGGGATCGCCCAGCCCGATGAACGCGAGCCAGGCCTCGGCGAGGATGTTGCTGCCGATCCCCACGGCCGCCACGGCCCAGGCAGGGGCGAGCGCCGCCGGCAGGGCATGGCGGATCATCACCCGGATGCGTCCCGCGCCCGCCGCCCGGGCCGCCGCCACGAAGCCCGCCTCCCGCAGCGAGAGCAGCCGGGCGCGGACCAGCCGGGCGATGGCGGGCCAGCCCAGGGCTCCCAGGAGCAGGACCACGGTCAGCAGGGAGTCGGTGCGGGCCAGGCCGACCACGGCCACGGCCACCAGGGGAAAGGGGAAGGCCAGCACGATGTCGGTGAAGCGCATCATCCAGGCGTCCGTCCGTCCGCCGGCGTAGCCGGCCCATGCCCCGATGGCCACCCCCAGGAGCAGCGCCAGGGACTCCGCTCCGAACCCCACCGCGAGCGATGTCCGCGCCCCGCACAGGAGGCGCGCCAGCAGGTCCCGCCCCAGGCTGTCGGTGCCCAGGGGATGGCCCGGACCGGGCGCGACGAGTGGGCGCTCGAGCTTCGGCATGTGGTGACAGTCCTGACCCAGGACGTGTCGATTGACCGCCGGCGCGGCGAGACCTGCCAGCGTGAAGCCGAGGACGATCCCCAGGCCGATCCAGGCCCGCACGCTGCGCGTCGGGAGGGGCCCGCCGCGATCGAGCGGCGATCCTCCCTCCATCGTGGAGGCTCCCATCGCGCCGCAACATAGCATAAGAACCGCTGACGACGATTCGACGCCGTGGCGGGATCCGCACAGCCTACGGTATCGCCCACCCCGCGGTGGGTCCTGCCCGGAAGGTGCGTCGCCGCCGCCCGGCGGATCCGGCCCAATTCCTTGACCCGTCAGTGGTTTTTCATTACGATTGAGCCCCGTGTCGACGGCGCCGACCGTGCCGGCGGTACCAAGGCCTCCTACCTCAGGCCGGGCCCCACGCCCCGGCCCCGTGACGGTCGAATCGCCGTATCCCGCTCCGATGCCCCGGAGCCGTTCTGGGAGTCCCTGGATGAAACGTGAGCAGGCAGCCTTTCTCGGCGCCGGGATCCTGTTCGGCTTCGTGCTCGGCTTCGTCGTCGCCTGGGGGATCGCCCGGTCCCCCGAGACCCCCGCGATGCCCGCGGCCCGGGCGCCCCGGGGGAACACCGACCCGATGGCCGGGTCGGGCGGCGGGGACGGCATGGGGCCGATGGAGCAGCAGATCGCGGACCTCAAGGGGCGCATCGCCGCGGATCCCGCCGACGGCGACGCCCTCGTGGAGCTGGGGGTCATCTACATGCAGGTCGGGATGTACCCCCAGGCCCGGGGGTACCTCGAGCAGGCCCTGGCCGCCGACCCCTCGAACCATCATGCCCGGCTGCATCTCGGCGTGGTGCTCGGGCAGACCGGCGACATGGAGGGCGCCCGGCGGGAGTTCGAGACGGTGGTGGCGTCGGACCCCGGCGGATGGCAGGGGTGGTTCTACCTGGCCGTCACCGCGGTCCGGACCCAAGATCTGGAGCGGGCCAGGGAGGCGGTGGCCCAGGTCGAGCGGCTCAACCCGGGCCTGCCCGAGCTGGCGGAGCTGAAGCAGCAGCTGGGGGGATGAACGAGAGGACCGATGAACGCGGAACAGATCCAGCAGCTCCTCGACGAGGCATCCGGTCTCTACAACGACGGCAGTTATGACGAGGCCGTGGAGCGGTGGAACCACGTCCTGGAGGCGGACCCCGGAAACGAGCGGGCCAGCGAGGGGATCAAGATGGCGCAGCTCCTCACCGCCGAGTGGGAGACGGGACCCGAGCCCCCGCAGGAGGGCGCGGCCCCGGCGGGAGGGCCGGATCCGGAGATCACCGCCCGGGTCCAGGAGGCGCTGCGGCGTGTCGAGGCGCTGATCGCCTCGGGGGATCTCCGCGGTGCCAGGGAGGGCGTGGAGGCGCTGCAGCAGGTGGCCCCCGACCTCCCCGCCGTGCTCGCGTGCGCGGCCCGGGTCGAGGCGGGGGGCGACCCCTCGAGCTACATCGAGGAGCAGCTGGCGATGGCGCGCCACTACAGCATGCTCGGGGACGTCCCCTCCGCGCAGCGGGCGTGCCGGAAGGTGCTGGTGCTGGAGCCCGGCAACGCGGTCGCCATGGAGCTGCTGACCCCCGGAGACGCTGCCGGCGCGGCGGGGGGCATCCCCGTCTCCGAGACCGCCGGCACCCTCGAGCTGACAAACGACCCGATCCCCGCCGCGACGGATCCGCCCCTGGACCTCTCCCTGGAGGAGCCCGCCGCGGAGGAGGAGCCTCTGACGCTCACCGAGACCGCCGCGGCCGGCGGCGCTGCCGCGACGGCCCCGCCGGGGACCGGCGATCCGATGGCCGGTGCCGTGCCGCCTCCGCTGGACCTGACGGAGGCGGTCCCCCAGGGGGGCGACGCTCCCCCGGGGGACGCGCCGGAGGCGCGCATCGCGGCGCTCCTCGCGGAGGGGGACCGGTTGCGGGACGAGGGGGACCTGGACGCGGCCATCAACGCGTGGTCGCGGGTCTTCGTCGTCCAGGAGACCCACGAGGGGGCCGAGGAACGGATCGACGCGGCCCGCCGCGTGCTGGAGGAGCAGGGGCGGGAGATCGAAGCCGCGCTCTACCGCGGGGAAGACCTGCTCGCCGCCGGGCAGCTGGAGGAGGCTCGGGAGGCGTTCCAGCAGGTGCTGGCCCTGCGATCGACGCACGCCGAGGCGCGTGCGCGGCTCGAGGAGATCGATCGCAAGCAGCGAGGGGAGACCACCGAGCCGGTGCCCACCGCGGCACCGTCGCCCCCCGCCACGCCCACGGCCCCGCAGCCCCCGCACGAGGGGCTGTCGCCGGGGGACTCGGTCCCCCTGGCGATCCCCCTGGCCGAGACGCCCCGGACGTCCCCGAGGGAACCGATCCCCCCCGCCGCCACCCCGGCCCCGGCGCCGGTCCGGTCCGGCCGGCTCCGGGGTGCGGTGCTCCTCATCCTGGCGGTCTCGGTCCTCGGTGTCGTCGGGTACCTGGGATGGACCCGGCTGTTCCCGTCCGGGCCGTCGCTGCCGGCGACGGCCGCCCCGGCCAGCGCCGCCACCGCCTCCACGCCGGTGCCGGCGGCGGCCGCCGACCCCGCGGAGCCGGAGGCCGCGGGCCCCGAGCCGGCGGAGGACGCCGCCCCGGCGCCCACCGCGCCGGCTGCCGCGCCGTCGCCGGAGCGCTCGCGGCAGCTGATGACCGCGGGGATCGCCTCGTTCCACGCGGGGGAGTTCTCCACCGCCACGGAGCAGCTCCGGGGGGCGCTCCAGGCCGACGCCACGAACTTCGAGGCGCAGGACTGGCTCGCCCAGGCGGAGAAGGAGCTCCAACGGACCCGCCGTTTTCGGCAGGAGGTGGAGTCGATCCAGAACCTCGTCGAGGAGCGCGACTTCCACAACGCGCTCTACAAGCTCTACCGGGTCGACGCGCCCTCGCCGGAGGCCCAGCGGCGGATGGAGGCCTGGATCGCCACGTGCTGGTACGACTGGGGCGTGTTGCTCCTGCAGTCCCGTAGCCCGCGCGAGGCCGAGGAGAAGCTGCAGGAGGCGCTGCTCGCACGACCGGACGATGCGGTGGCCCAGGAGCACCTCGAGGTCGCCCGGCGCTACTCGTCCCGGGAGGTCGACGCCGCCTACCAGGCCTACGTCGAGGGGCTGAGCCTGCGTCCGCTGGACTGACCGTCCGTTTCCGGACACCCCCGGGCCGGGCCCGTACGGTCCCGGCCCCGGCCCGCAAACCAAAAAGCTGAAA
>JASFRI010000391.1:0-3862 GCA_050115015.1 Acidobacteriota bacterium | reverse complement strand
CACGCTGGAAAGTGCCTCCGGGGCGAGGCAGAACCACCTCGGCCGTCCGGCGATCGTGTGACGATGCCTGATTCAATGGAGGGTACCGCTGCCGACGGGTCCGGGCCACCGCCCGCCCGGCGGAGGCTCCCGCGGGACAGCTGCGGGCGGGCCCTGCGCGGTGTTTCTTCCCTCGATGACGCCCCGGTAACTTCCAGGGCCGTCGCGACGTAGAATGTCTCATCGCAGCCTGCTCGGGGAGCCTCGAATGACGGATCCGATGATCGACGCCGCGAGGGGCCGCAAGCCGATCCGCCTGTGGCCCGGCGTGGGCGCCGCAGCCCTCCTACTTCTGTTCTGGTTCGTCCTGCCCTGGCTGGATCCCGAGCTCGGGGCCGTCGGCGCGTTCGGCAGCGTCGGCTGCGCCCTGCTGGTCGTCGTCTGGTGGGTCTTCTTCAGCCGGGTGCCCTGGCTCGAGCGCGGGGGCGCCATCCTCCTGGCGGTCGTCGCGATCGCCGTCACCCCACGCCTCCTCCACGAATCGGTTGCCGGGGCCGGCATGGGGATGACCTACTACTTCTACGCCATCCCCTCCGTCACCGTCGCCCTGGTCCTCTGGGCGGTGGCGAGCCGGCATCTCCCCGCCGGTCTCCGCCGCCCATCGCTGGTGACGGTCCTCCTCGTTGCCTGCTGTGGATGGACGCTGCTCCGGATCGACGGGGTCACCTTCGAGGGGGCCGACTGGGCCTGGCGGTGGTCCCCGACCGCCGAGGAACGGCTCCTGGCGCGGGCGGGAGAGGCGCCGGCAACGCCGGTCAAGGCCCCGGCGGAGCTGGAGGGGGAGGCGGAATGGCCCGGCTTCCGCGGGCCCGGCCGCGACTCGGTGGTCCCGGGCGTCCGCATCGACACCGACTGGGCGGCCTCGCCGCCGCGGGAGCTCTGGCGCCGGCGCATCGGGCCCGGCTGGTCCTCCTTCGCCGTGCAGGGCGACCGCATCTACACCCAGGAGCAGCGCGGGGAGGAGGAGATGGTCTCCTGCTATGCCGCCATGACCGGCGAACCGGTGTGGAGCCATTCCGACGGGGTGCGCTTCTGGGAGGCGAACGCCGGCGCGGGTCCGAGGGGGACGCCGTTCCTGCACGGCGGCCGCGTCTACGCCCTCGGCGCCACCGGGGTCCTGAACGCGCTGGACGCCGGGGACGGCTCCGTGGTGTGGTCCCGGGACGCGGCCGCCGACACCGGGGCGGAGGTCCCGTACTGGGGCTTCGCGGGCTCCCCCCTGGTGGTCGGCGATGTCGTCCTCGTCGCCGCCTCCGGGACCCTCGCCGCCTACGACGTCGAGGCAGGGGAACTGCGGTGGTCCGGCCCGAAGGGTGGTTCCGCCTACAGCTCACCTCACCCGGCGACCCTCGACGGGATCCCGCAGGTCCTGCTGCTGGATGGCGAGGCCGTCATCGGCGTCGATCCCGCCGACGGTGCGGTGCTCTGGGATCACGCCTGGCCCGGCGCCGGCATCCTGCAGCCGGCCCGGACCGGCGACGGCGACCTCCTCGTCGGCGCCCTGGGCATGACCGCGGGGCTCGGGCTGCGGCGCCTTGCGGTCACGCAGGGGCCCGGCGGGTGGACCGTCGAGGAGCGCTGGACGTCGCGGGGCCTGAAGCCCTACTTCAACGACTTCGTCGTCCACGAGGGGCACGCCTATGGGTTCGACGGATCGATCCTGGCGTGCATCGACCTCCGGGACGGGGCGCGGGCCTGGAAGGGGGGCCGCTACGGCAACGGCCAGCTCCTCCTGCTGCCCGACCAGGACGCGCTGCTGGTGATCTCGGAGGAAGGCGAGCTGGCACTGGTCGGGGCGACCCCCGAGGGCTTCGTCGAGCACGTCCGCATGCAGGCCCTCCAGGGGAAGACGTGGAACCACCCGGCGCTCGTCGACGACGTCCTCTTCGTCCGCAACGGGGAGGAGATGGCCGCCTTCCGGCTGCCCGTGGCCCCGCGCTGACGCGCCGCCCCCCGGCGCGGCGGGGGCGGCCTGCCCCCGAAGACCACCACCGACTCTCCCGGCCGGTGTGCTTGAAAGGCCGTCCCTTCCAGCACGCGCCCGGGCCCGACGGGGATCACGGCCGGTCCCCGTCCGGGAGAAGGGCTTGCGCCCGGACGCGAGGGGTGGAATCCTGGGTTTCATGGAACGCGAGGACTGGAACCGGCGCTACGGGGAGGCGGAGCTCCTCTGGACCGCCACACCCAACCGCTTCCTGGCCGCGGAGGCGGAGGCCCTGGCGCCGGGCCGCGCCCTCGATCTCGCCGCCGGCGAGGGGCGCAACGCCGTCTGGCTCGCGGAGCGGGGCTGGACGGTGCTTGCCGTGGACTTCTCGGACGTGGCCGTCGAGAAGGGAACCCGTCTGGCGGCGGCGCGGCAGGTTGCCGACCGGATCGACTTCCGTGTGGCGGATCTCCGCGCCTGGGAGCCCGAGGTCCAGGGCTTCGACCTGGTCGCGGTACTCTACCTCCAGATCCCCCGGGCCGAGCTCGTCCCCATCCTCGGTAGGGCGGCGCGGGCGGTGGCGACCGGCGGCACGTTCCTGCTGGTCGCCCACGACTCCACGAACCTCGAGGGCGGGTACGGCGGTCCACAGGACCCCGACCTCCTCTACACCGCGGAGGAGGTGGTCACGGCGCTGGGAGGCAGCCTCCAGATCGAGAAGGCGCACCCCGTCGAGCGGCCCGTGGAGACCGACGAGGGCATCCGGGTCGCCATCGACTGCCTGGTCCGGGGGAACCGGGCCGGACCTCCGCGGGTCCAATAGGGGGCAACACCCCGCGCCATCACCCGGCCGGGACGTCGGCTTCCCGAAGCGATCGGCCCGCCGGCCCCGGCACCCGAGGAGTGTTCGGAGCCATCAACGGATGTCCTGGTCCTTCTTGAACGCCGCCCAGCCGTGCCAGCTCTGCCCGGCCGTGAGACGTCGCTCCTCCCCCACGGCGACGCCGGTCTCCAGGCCCAGGCTCTCCGGTTCGAGTGGCTTCCTGGATGGATCGAGGACATCGGCGAACTCGTCCGAGGATCGTAGTTCGGAGACGATCTCGCGGGCGTTGACGCGGGAAAGGGACCAGACGCCCGGCCACGCCAGGCGCAGGTTCGCGATGCCGCAGTCGTCCAGGTGTCGATCATTGCCGCCCTCGGGATGGTCGGTCTTGCCGCCGAAGTAGAAGCTGAACTCGAGGTCCTTCTCCCTGCGCTCCCGCGCCTCCGGGACCAGGGCGCACAGCCGGGACACCGTCTCCGACACGACGGCGGAGCCGCGGTCCTGCTCCCGCGAGGGATCGAAGTCGCCGCGGTCGGTCCGGTGGCCCTGCGTGAACGTCACGATCCACATCGACTCGTCCCCGGCGACGGGATGCGTGAAGATGGCGAGCGCCAAGGGCTCGAACACGCCGCTGATCGCGGGCAGATGCTCGCCTCGCACGAGGAGCATCGGAACGAAGCGGACCCGGTTCAGGCCGTCCCAGGCCGACTTCAGAGGCCGCCGTCCGGTGGGGGTGCGCGCGGCCCGCAGCAGCGGCTGCGCGTTCCGGCCGCAGGCCAGGAGCAGCATCCGGGGCCGCACGGTGATCTCCCGATCCCCGGACGAAAGCGTGCAGGACGCGACGCGCGTGCCGCTCCCCTCCAGCTCGATGGTGGTCAGGAACGCCCGGACGATCCGATCCTGCAGCGGCGCGGCCAGCTCCGACAGGAGGTCGCGCATCGAGACCAGACGGTCCTCGATCGAGTACAGGCTCAGGTCCTCGCGGTCGACGTCGCCGCCTCTCAGGGCGGGAGGCGTGGCCGCCGGCGCGTACGGGAGGCCGAGGCGATCCCAGAGACGCAGGCGCTCCGGCACGG
>JASFRI010000390.1:0-3872 GCA_050115015.1 Acidobacteriota bacterium | reverse complement strand
CGTTCCGTCCCGGCGGGGACGTGGGGAGCTACCTCGTGCCCCGCGGGTCGGTGGCGGTGGACGGGGTCAGCCTCACGGTGTCGGCGCTCACCGTCGAGGGCTTCGAGGTGACGCTGATCCCCCACACCCTGGAGCTGACCAACCTGGGACGCCTGCGCAAGGGAAGCCGTGTCAACCTCGAGGCGGACATCCTCGGGAAGTACGTGCGGTCGTTCCTCGAGATCTTGCGGCCCGACGGGGACCCTGTGGTACGATAGAGGGTCCGGCCTGACGGCCGGGGAGGACGAGCCATGGGCACCGGACGACGGGATGGAGAGGCGTTCGCCTCGATCGAGGAAGCGGTCCGGGACATCGCCGCGGGCAAGTTCGTGATCGTCGTGGACGACGAGGAGCGGGAGAACGAGGGCGATCTGACCCTCGCCGCGGAGTGCGTCACCCCCGAGGCGATCAACTTCATGGCGCGGTTCGGCCGGGGGCTGATCTGCACCGCCCTGACGGGCCCGCGGCTCGACGAGCTGCACATCCCCATGATGGTCGAACACAACACGGCGCCGTACGGCACGGCGTTCTGCGTCTCCGTGGAGGCCCGCACGAGGGTCACCACGGGGATCTCGGCCGCCGACCGGGCGACGACGGTCCGCGCCCTCGTGGACCCCGAGACACGCCCCGAGGATCTCGCCCGCCCCGGCCACATGTTCCCGCTGCGCGCGGCCCCCGGGGGCGTGCTCAAGCGGGCGGGCCAGACGGAGGCGGCCGTCGACCTGGCGCGCCTGGCCGGGCTGACCCCGGCGGGCGTGATCTGCGAGATCATGAACGAGGACGGGACGATGGCCCGCGTGCCCCAGCTGGCGGCGTTCGCCCGCGAGCACGGCCTGCGGATGATCACCGTCGCGGACCTGATCCGCCACCGGCTGCGGAACGAGCGCCTGGTGCGCCGCCTGGCGCAGCCCAAGCTCCCGACGGACTTCGGGGAGTTCCGGCTGATCGCCTACGAGTCCGAGGTGGAGAACAAGACCCACCTGGCGCTGGTGATGGGCGAGATCGGCCCGGAGGATGACGTCCTCGTGCGGGTGCACTCCGAGTGCCTGACCGGTGACGTGTTCGGGTCGGTCCGCTGCGATTGCGGGCGGCAGCTGAACGCGGCCCTGGAGCAGATCGCCGGCGAGGGGAAGGGAGTGCTCATCTACCTGCGTCAGGAGGGCCGCGGGATCGGCCTGGTGAACAAGCTCCGTGCCTACGAGCTCCAGGACGGCGGCAAGGACACCGTGGAGGCCAACGAGAGTCTGGGGTTCAAGCCCGACCAGCGGGACTACGGCATCGGGGCCCAGATCCTCACCGATCTGGGCTGCCAACGGATCCGGGTCATGACGAACAACCCCCGCAAGTTCGTCGGCCTGGAGGCCCACGGGCTGCAGATCGTCGAGCGCATCCCCCTGGAGGTCCACTGCCACGAGCAGTCCGTGTCCTACCTGCGGACGAAGAAGGAGAAGCTCGGGCACATCCTGAAATCCGTGTAGGCGGCCGTCAAGCTCCTGCCATTGGCTTGACTTTTCAGACGCTTACGCTAGAATCTGAGATTTTCCCGGAAGGAACGGCCAGGCCGCAGGAGCGATGTTCGAGGGGCTTTCCGACAAGCTTCAGGGAGTGTTCCGGAAACTCCGGGGCGAGGGGCATCTCTCCGAGGCCAACATACGGGAGGGGCTCCGGGAGATCCGGCTGGCTCTCCTGGAGGCGGACGTCCACTTCCAGGTCGTCAAGGACCTCATCGCCCGCGTGCGGGAGCGGGCGCTGGGGGAGGAGGTGCTGCGTAGCCTGACCCCCGGACAGCAGTTCGTGAAGGTGGTCCGCGACGGGCTGGTGGAGGTGCTCGGGGAGGGCGCCGAGCCGCTGCGCCGGCCTCCGCGGATGCCGGGAACGGTCATGATGGTGGGGCTCCAGGGGTCCGGGAAGACGACGACCTCCGGGAAGCTGGGGCTCCGGCTGAAGGGGGAGGGCCGCAACCCGCTCCTGGTGCCGTGCGACGTCTACCGGCCCGCGGCGACGGACCAGCTGCGGACGGTCGCCCGTGGCGCCGGGCTGGCGTTCCACGAGCCGGAGGAAGAACGGGATCCCCTGGCCATCGCCCGGGGCGCGCTGAAGGCGGCGGCGGCCACCGGCTTCGACATCGTGGTCCTGGACACCGCGGGGCGGCTGCACATCGACGAGGCGCTCATGCAGGAGCTTCAGCGTCTGCAGTCCGATCTGCAGCCGTTCGAGGTGCTGTACGTCGCCGACGCGATGACCGGGCAGGACGCGGTCCGCAGCGCAGGGGAGTTTCACCGGCAGCTGGCGCTGTCCGGGGTGGTCCTCACGAAGATGGACGGGGACGCCCGGGGCGGCGCGGCGCTGTCGATCAAGTTCGTGACGGGCGTTCCGATCAAGCTGGTCGGGACCGGGGAGAAGCTCGAGGATCTGGAGACCTTCCATCCGGAGCGCATGGCCTCCCGGATCCTCGGGATGGGGGATGTCCTCTCCCTGATCGAGCGGGCGGAGTCGGTCTACGACGAGGAGGAATCCCGGCGGCTCCAGAAGAAGCTGCGCAGCAAGGACTCCCTGAGCCTCGCCGACTTCCGCGATCAGCTCCGGAAGCTGCGCCGGATGGGGCCGCTGAGCCAGATCATCGAGATGATCCCTGGCCTAGGGCCTGGAGTCCAGGCCGGGGATGCGGACGAGGGGGAACTCCGGAGGGTGGAGGCGATCATCGATTCGATGACGCCGGCGGAGCGGCACGACCACACGCTGCTGAACGGCAGCAGGAAGAAGAGGATCGCCCGGGGCTCGGGGACCTCGGTGCAGGACGTCAACCGGCTGCTGAAGCAGTTCGTGCAGATGAGGAAGATGATGAAGGGCATGGCCGCCGCGGGGCGTGGAGGCCGGAAGCTTCCGGGACTCCCCTTCCGGCGCTGAACGGGCGTCGACGCGCGGCGCGCACCAAGGAGGAAGAACGTGGTCAGGATTCGACTTCGAAGGATGGGTACCCGGAGCAAGCCGTTCTACCGGGTGGTGGTCTCCGACTCCCGGCGGGTTCCGACCAGCCGGGTGATGGAGAGCCTTGGCTATTACGACCCGAGACACAAGCCCGCGGCGCTGCAGATCGACGTGGGGCGGGCGGACTACTGGATCGCGCAGGGCGCCCAGGCGAGCCAGACGGTGCGCGGGCTGCTGAAGCGCGCCCGCGGGGCTGCGGTCTGACTCTCGGGCCGGCAGCGCAGGGGCGACGGAGGGACACCGCATGAAGGACCTGGTCGAGCGGATCGCGCGCCATCTCGTGGATCACCCGGAGGAGGTCGCCGTGACGCAGGTCGAGGGCGAGCAGACGACGGTGCTCGAGCTCCACGTTGCGGAGGAGGACCTCGGGAAGGTCATCGGCAAGCAGGGGCGCACGGCCCGGGCGATGCGCACCCTGATGACGTGTGCGGGGCTCAAGGAGGGGAAGCGGTACGTGCTGGAGATCCTCGAATGAGCGACGTCCCCTTCCGGGTGGCGAGCATCGACACGACCCACGGCCTGCGCGGGGAGGTGTCCGCGCGCCTGACCACGGACTTTCCGGACCGGTTCGGCGCGCTGACCCGGGTGCACGTCGGGAAGAGCCCCGAGGGGGACGTGATGGAGCTCGAGAGCTGGCGACCCCACAAGGGGAAGGTCCTCCTGAAGCTGCGCGGGATCGATGACGTGGAGGCCGCGCGCGGGCTGGTGGGAAGCTCCGTCTGGGTGGAGGCCGCCGACGCGGTGCCGCTGCCGGAGGATACCTACTTCCACCGGGATCTCGTCGGCCTCGAGGTCCGGACGACCGCGGGGCGGTCGCTGGGCACGGTGAGCGGCGTGCTGGTCAC
>JASFRI010000389.1:0-3891 GCA_050115015.1 Acidobacteriota bacterium | reverse complement strand
CGGCGGTCGGCGTCGGCTCCCTCGAGGCGCTCGCGGATCTGGCGCCCCCGACTCCCGGCTGGATCTGTCCCTGGATGGACGCGGGGCGCGGCGAGGTCTACGCCGCCGGCTTTCGGGACAGGGGGGCGCGGCGGGAGGAGTGCCTTCCCCCCGTCGTGGGGAGCCCCGAGGGCTGCCTCTCCCGGCTACCCGCGGAAGGGGGGGCGATCTTCGTGGGGGACGGAGCGCGGCGGCACCGCGACCGGATCGTGGCGGCGGGCGGTACGGTCGCGGGGGGGGGGCCCTGGTTCCTGGCCCGGGCCGTCGCCCGCCTGGGGGAGTCCCGGCTGCGCGCCGGGGAGTTCCCGCCTCTCTCGCCCGCCTACGTGCGCCCGCCGGACGCCAGACGCCCCGCGACGGACTCGTGAGCCAAACGACGGCCGTGCTGCTGCCGGGCTTCGGGGTCCGGCCGATGTGGGACGATGACGTCGCGGAGGTCGTCAACCTCGAGCGGCAGAGCTTCTCGATGGCCTGGACCCCGTCGGGCTTCCGGCACGAGATCCACGAGAATCCCTACGCACGCTGCCTCGTGGTCCGGCACGCCGACGGTGTCCTCGCCGGGTACGCGAGCATCTGGATCCTCGACCGGCAGATGCTCGTGAACAACGTGGCCATCGCCCCGGCCTTCCGCCGGCGCGGCCTGGGCCGTGCCCTGATGGAGCACCTGATCCGGACGGCGCGCGAGGCGGATTGCCTCGCGGCGCTGCTCGAGGTGCGGCCCACGAACCGGCCGGCGCTGGCGATGTACCGGCGGCTGGGCTTCCGCAAGGCCGCGGTTCGCCGTCACTATTACACCGACGGCGAGGACGCGCTGGTGCTCCGCCTGGAGCTTCGCCGGGGGCCGGCCGGAGCTTGATCGCTGCCGTGCGGGACGGGTATGCTGCCGTTGCGCTCCCCGTACGGACGTCACGACGGCCGGGACCCCGGGACGGAGAGGAGGCTCCCGCATGGATGAGACCGAGGGCGGCTGGCTGGATCGCCTCGAGCAGGAGAACGAGGAGTACCGCCGGCTGAAGGCCAAGCACCTGGATTTCGACCGGAAGCTGCAGGCGCTCTCCGGAAAGCGCATCCTCACGGACGAGGAGAAGCTCGAGGAGATCCGGATGAAGAAGGAGAAGCTCTTCCTCAAGGACCGCCTCACGGCGATCGAGCGCGAGCACACTCCTGCCACCCGGGTCTGAGCCCGTCCCGAGCGTTGCGCCGAGGGCCGCGGGGCGGTGACCCTGATGAGCCGCTCCGAGGTTCCCCCTGGATGAGAGTCGCCCCAGACGCGCTCGTGCCCACCCTGATCGCGACCCTCCCGGCCGCCGCCATGCTGGTCTGGGGAGCCCACGCCGCAGCCGGCCTGCTCCTGGTGCTCCCGGTCGCGGTGCTCCTCTTCTTCCGCGATCCGCGACGGGCGGTCCCGACGGAGCCGGACCTGCTCGTCTCGCCGGCGGACGGCAAGGTCATCGATATCCGACCGGCGGCCGCGGAGGCCGGTGAGGGAGCGACCCGGGTCTCCATCTTCCTGTCGCTGTTCAACGTGCACGTGAACCGCTCCCCGATGGAGGGGCGCATCGAGGCGGTCCGCTACAACCCCGGGGCCTTCCTCCCCGCGTTCGACGACAAGGCCTCGGCCCGCAACGAGCAGAACCGGATCGTCCTGCGCCGGGGTGAGCGGCAGGTCGAGTTCGTGCAGATCGCAGGACTCGTCGCCCGCCGCATCGTGTGCCGGATCGGGGCCGGGGACGAGGTCGGGCGGGGTCAGCGGATCGGCCTCATCAAGTTCGGATCCCGGGTTGACCTGTATGTTCCCGCGGGGGTAGAGTTGGCGGTGCGCGTTGGGGACCGTGTACGGGGTGGCAGCACCGTGATCGGGCGCTGGACCGCTGAGCATCCGGGCCCTGCGTGACCGGCGCTCGCACCCCTCGCCCGATCCCCGTACCGCCTCCCCGATCATGAGAGCCGACCGCCGATTCAAGAGAGGTGCCTACCTCCTTCCGTCCCTGTTCACGGTGGGGAACCTGTTCTGCGGCTACTTCGCCGTGATCGGGACGTTCCGGGGACGGTTCGGCCTGGCGGCGATCCTCATCGCCGGGGCCGCCCTTCTCGATGCCCTCGACGGCCGCGTGGCGCGGCTGACGGGCACGGACAGCGCCTTCGGGCGGGAGCTCGACTCGCTGTGCGATGCCCTCTCCTTCGGCCTCGCTCCCGCGGTGCTGGTCCAGCAGTGGGCGCTGGCGCCCTTCGGGCGCATCGGCTGGCTGGTCTCCTTCCTGTTCGTCGCGTGCGGGGTGGTGCGCCTGGCGCGCTTCAACATCCAGACCGGAACGGCGGACCGGCGTTTCTTCATCGGACTGCCCATTCCCGCGGCGGCGGTCACCCTCGGGGCCTGCGTCCTGGTGCGCCCGGGGGGCCCCGAAGTTCAGTGGATGGAGCTGTGCATCCTGGGCCTCGTCGCCGCGCTGGCGGTGCTCATGGTCTCGAAACTCCGCTTCCGCTCGTTCAAGGACCTGAACCTCCGCGGCCGGCTCCCGTCGGTGGCGGTGGTCGCGGTGGCCCTCGTCTTCGTGACGGTGGCGATGGACCCGCCCGTCGTGGTCCTCGGGCTGAGCCTGGCCTACGTGATCTCCGGCCTGCTGCCACGCCGGTGGGTGCAGCAGGTGGTGGGAGATCGTCCGGGGACCAATGTCCTCGCGTCCGGTGGAGAACATGGCGACAAGCGATACTGACGGCTGCCGGCTTGTGCTGGTGGGTGCGACCACGCCCCTGGGCGCGGGGATCCGGGCGCGGCTGGGCGACGCGGGGCTGCCGCTGGGCGACGCGGTGCTCGCGGAGTTCGACGCCGAGGACGAGGAGGGTGGGCGCCTCCTCTCCGACTTCGCCGGGGAAGCCCGGCTGGTGGTGCCGGTGGAGGAGGTGGACTTCCGCCGCGCGGCGATCGCGGTCCTGTGCGGCGATCCCGTCCAGGTGGAGGGGCTCCTGGAGCGGGCCTCGGCGGCGGAGCTCTGCATTGACGCCAGCGGGGCCTGCCGGGGGCGCCGGGACGTTCCCTGGGTGCACGTGCGCCTGCCGCAGCGCCGGCCGTCCACCGACGTGCGGCTGCTGGCGGTCCCGCAGCCGGTGTCCACCACCCTGGCGACGCTCCTCGAGCCGCTGGCCCGGGACGCCCTGATCGTGGCCGCCCACGCCACCGTCCTGCTCCCGGCGTCGTCGCTGGGAGAGCGGGCCGCGGAGGAGCTGTACCAGCAGACCCTGGGGCTGCTCAACTTCACGGAGTTGCCCCGGCAGCGGCTGGCGCACCAGCTGGCGTTCAACATCCTGCCGTGGGAGGACCCCACCCGGCCCGGCTCCAGGGGGCTGGCCACCGCGCTGACGGGGGAGGTGGAGGCCCTGCTGGGGGAGCGGGCGCCGGCGTGCGACCTCCAGCTGTTGCTGGCCCCCACGTTCCACGGCTACGGCTACTCGGTGAGGCTGCAGACGAGGGCCGGGACCGACGAGGCGGAGGTCGCCGAGCGTCTACAGGCGGCGGGCCTCCACGTGGCCCGCGAGGGAGGCGCCCCGGCCTCCCCGGTGGAGGCGCTCCAGCAGGGGGAGCAGGTGCTGATCAGCCGGCTGCACCGGGTGGCGGAGGACGCGATCTGGGCCTGGGCGGTGGCGGACAGCCTGGGGGCGGGGGCCGCCGAGAACCTGGTGGAGCTCGTCCGCGAGAGGCTGGCGAGCCGTCCGGCCTGAGGGGGCGGGTTTGCGCCCCGCCCGCGGCGTCGGCACAATAGCGGAGAGCGTCCCACGGGTCCGGCCGCGACCCGCAGAGGAGACTGGAGACCGGTGAAAAGCCTGCTGCTCGTCGGGTGGTCGCTGTTGCTGGCC